>JBILIU010000096.1:0-4672 GCA_044368905.1 Sediminibacterium sp.
ATCAGGAAGCGCTGTCCCTATCTGTCCAAAAGCAGATGAAGCAATTGTTTTATCAATGAATTCAGCAAATGGACCTTTCTTGGCAGATGGCGCTAATGTTTCATAAATAGTCGCAAGATTCTCTTTTATTTCTGGGAAAATATTTGAAAACTGCAATAACATTAAAGTGGTTACTGGAGAAGCTGTATTTGCTTTATACAATGTATTAAATGTAGTAATGATCTCTTTAGATTGAGTAGCAGCTGCACTATTGATTGAATCTTTTTTAGCTTTATTGTTTTCTTGAGCTGCTGCTTGCATATTCAAGACATATGGCATCATCTTTGGATTCAAGGTATTCATATATACATTGTATACATCATGACTTACAGAACCAGTTATATTTATAGACGCAGGATTTTGTACATCTCCCTCTATAGAAACATTTTCATTGCCAACAAAAACTGGTATTTTTTGTGTTAGACCGTCAATACTTAATATCAATAAACTAGGATATTCTAATTGTGTTTGAAGGCTAAAATTACCTGCTACTGACTTCGCCGAAACCAATTCTTTGCTAGTCACCCCGTCAATTAGACTTACGGTTGATGCCTCTTTTACATTGGTCAACTTACCTTGTAAATTCAACGATTGGGCATGTACGAATGGACTAGCCAAAATCAAAGCAATTGCGATAATATTTTTTTTCATAGTTATTTATTAATAGTCAAATATAATTAATTTAATCTCGTTAGGCACTAGGCCTTGTACCTCATTTTTAAAATTTTAACCACATCTGCCAGTTTATACCCTTTTGCCTGCAGCAGCATTAAGTAATGGAAAAGTAGGTCAGCCGATTCTTCTAGAAATAATTCGTTGTTTTGGTCTTTTGCTTCAATCACGAGTTCTACTGCTTCCTCACCTACTTTTTGTGCTATTTTATTCATGCCTTTCGCAAATAAACTAGCTACATAAGAGCTCTCTGGGTCAGCAGATTTTCTTTGTTCAATGACTTGCTCTAATTGGACTAAAAAATCATGGGATTCAACTAAATTATCAGTTCCCCAACAGGTGTCTTTGCCTGTATGACATACTGGACCAAAAGGGTTTGCTTGTATCAATAAGGTATCCTGATCGCAATCCAATGCCATGCTTAAGTAGTTTAAGTGATTACCACTCTCCTCACCCTTGGTCCATAACCTATTTTTTGATCGACTAAAGAAAGTCACTTTTTGTAAGGAGATGGTTGCATCCACTGCAGCCTGATTCATAAAGCCTAACATCAACACATTTTTTGTGGATGCGTCTTGTACGATTGCAGGCACCAGGCCATCTGCATATTTTGTAAAATTGATATTCATAGAATGATTATTAGTAATTGTTATATGATTTTTATTAATTGAATAATTGAGGCTTTATTGATTGATTTTAATCATTGATTTTAATCATTGAATTGATGGATCAATTATGTGATTATTTAGTTGTTTAAATTCTTATAGCAATTCCTTTTTGGTTAAGATATTGTTTTAAATCGGGGATAGCCACTTCCTTATAATGAAAAATACTTGCCGCCAATGCCGCATCCGCTTTACCCTCTGTAAACACATCATAAAAATGGGCTGCTGTCCCACCTCCACCAGATGCAATGATTGGTACAGGTAAATTTTCTGCTAATTGAGCTGTAATGTCTAAAGCGAATCCCTGCTTAGTGCCATCATGGTTCATTGATGTCAATAAAATTTCTCCAACCCCTAAATCCACTGCTTCTTTTGCCCAGTCAACCACCAATTTATCCGTTTTAGTCCTTCCTCCATTTAAATACACATACCAGTTATTGTCTGCTTCATATTTTGCATCAATTGCGAGTACAATACATTGACTCCCGAATTGTTTTGCAAATCGATTGATGGTAGAAGGATCTAAAAATGCTGCGGTATTGATTGAAATTTTATCTGCTCCATTTTGCAATAAAATACGCACATCATCTTCGGTTTTAATACCTCCTCCCACTGTAAATGGAATATTGATTCGATGGGCGATTTTATTCACCAATGCACTTAAAGTTTTACGTCCTTCGATCGTTGCAGTGATATCTAAAAAGACCAATTCATCTGCACCTTGACTAGCATAGAATGCGCCTAGTTCAATAGGATCCCCGGCATCTCTGATTTGCTCAAAGTTGACCCCTTTCACGGTTCGTCCGTCTTTAATATCCAAACAAGGTATAATTCGTTTTGTTAACATAGTTTTTATAATAGTATACCCACTTTAAAGTAGATAAATAAATATTTTAAAATTTCAAAAGCTCCGACAAGCTTATTCTATTTTCATAAATTGCTTTTCCTACAATAGCAGCCGAACATCCAATCTTTCTTAAATCTTCCAAATCTTTTAGTTGACTCACACCCCCACTTGCAATCAACTGCAATGTTGGATGCTGTGCCATTATTTTTTGATAGAGTTCAATGGATGGGCCTTCTAGTTTTCCATCTTTTTGTATATCTGTACAAAAGATTTGTGTCACCCCTTTATTCATATAAGACCCAATAAATTCATATACATCAATCGTTGTTTTTTCAAGCCATCCTCCTACTGCAATCTTTTCTTCATACACATCTGCTCCCAACATAAACACCGCGGCTCCAAAACGCTCAATCCATTCTTCAAAAATGGCCCTTTGCTTCACAGCTAGACTGCCTATTGTAGCGTAAGTCGCTCCAGTATCAAGGACTGTTTTTAAAGTCGATTCTGTTTTAATCCCCCCTCCAAAATCTATCTCTAGGTTCGTTTTATTGGCTATTTTTTCGAGCACTTTCCAATTCACCACAGCGCCTGATTTGGCACCATCTAAGTCTACTAAATGTAATCGCATTAAACCAGCTCCTTCAAATTGCTTTGCCACTTCTAAAGGGTCTTCGTTGTAGATTTTCTTTTGGGCATAATCGCCCTCTGTTAATCGAACGCATTTGCCTTCTATAATATCGATTGCTGGAATAATTTGCATGTGTTTTAAGATTTTACCGCTAAGAAATTTTGAATGATTTGCTTCCCAACTTCGGCAGACTTTTCTGGATGAAATTGCACACCATAAAAATTATCTTTATGTAATCCGCTACTGTATCCCTGGATATAATCTGTGGTAGCAATGGTATTGTCCCCTAGTCCAGCATAATATCCATGTACAAAATAAGCAAAGCTATTTTCTGGCACCTCCTTGAATAAATCAGTTTTTAAATTCGAGATGTTATTCCAACCCATCTGTGGTACTTTATGTACTTTTTCAGTTGCTTTAAATGCCAATACCTGCTCTTCAAAAATACCCAAACAGCTGGTATGATTTTCTGCTGAGTGCATGCACATTAATTGCATACCTAAGCAAATGCCCAAAACTGGTTGTTTCAATGAAACAATCAATTGGTCTAAATTTCTTTCCTTCAAATAAGCCATGGCAGTGCTCGCTTCACCTACTCCAGGAAATATCACTTTGTCTGAAGCTTGGATGAATGCTGGATCATCTGTCACGGTTGCTGTAACACCTAATCTTTCTAAGGCATATAGCACAGACTGGATATTGCCTGCATTGTATTGTATGATGGATAGGTTCATTTTTATATAAATGCTTTAGTTACTTAAAACCCCCTCTAAAAAAGTTTTAGTTGTGGCCTCTATATCATTTCCTTTTGATAAAGCTTGTATATAAGCAGATCCAATGATGGCTCCGTTTGAAAATGTATTCACTGCATCAAAACTGGCTTTATCTTTTATACCAAACCCTACTAAGAATGGATTTTTTAATCGCATTGATTTTAATCTTTCTAGATAGATTGCTACTTTAGAAAAATCCTTATCCGTTCCCGTGGTGGCAGATGAACTCACTGCATATAAAAATCCTGAACTTAAACTATCTAACTTTCTCAATCTTGTTTCTGGTGTCTCCGGTGTGACTAAGAAGATAAAATCTAATCCATTGGCTTGAATGATTGTACCATAGGCTTGTTCAAATTCATACAAAGGCATATCTGGCAAGATCAATCCATCTACCCCAAGTAATTTTGCTTTTTTACAAAAATCCTCAAAGCCATATTGTAAAATTGGATTCATATAACCCATCAATACTACTGGGATTTGAATAGAAGTTCTCATGGTTGTCAATTGTTCAAACAATGTATCAATAGTCATACCATTATTAAGTGCAACTAAACTACTTGATTGAATCACTTCGCCGTCGGCGAGTGGATCACTATAAGGCATGCCTAGCTCAATGATATCTGCCCCATTTTTTTGAAGACTTTCCATGACTTCCATTGTGCTATTCAAATGAGGATAGCCAGCTGTGCAATACATGTTTAAAACGCGTGCATTTTTTTGTTCAAATAATTCAGTTAACCTTGACATACTATTTTTTTTAAAGACACTTTTATTTGGTATCCGTATTCATTATTTTTTCATATCCATTACTTGCATATAAGTCGCTAGGTCTTTATCGCCTCTGCCACTCAAACAAACAATCACCACATCTGTTGGTTTTAAATTCATTTCGGGTAAGACAGCAAATGCATGTGCTGTTTCTAAGGCTGGAATAATCCCTTCTATTTCGGATAAATGAAAGGCCCATTTCAGTGCATCCTCATCTGTTGCGCTCATGAATGTGCCACGTTTTGATTCGTATAAAAAAGCATGCAATGGGCCAATG
>JBILIU010000097.1:0-4552 GCA_044368905.1 Sediminibacterium sp.
TTTCTGCCTCTTCACCAATAGGAAAAGGATTGATTGGTAAAAAAATTGGTGATACTGCAGAAGTCCAAGCGCCCAATGGTGTGATGAAATTCAGCATTGATAATATTACCATTTAATTTACCCTGTCCAACTTGCAATGACGATCTTTTCAAAAATAATTCAAGGTGATATACCTGCGTACAAGATTGCAGAGAATGATTTATTCTTTGCATTCTTGGATATTTTCCCTTTGCAAAAAGGACATGTATTGGTGGTGCCTAAAATTGAGGTAGATAAAGTATTTGACCTACCAGACAATTACCTTTCCCAAATATTGGTATTTGCAAAACCTATAGCAGCAGCAATTGCTGCTTGTTTTCCATGTAATCGTGTGAGTATGGTCACTGTTGGATTAGAAGTGCCTCATGCACACCTGCATTTGATTCCAATCAACCAAGCAGATGATCTTAATTTTGCCAATCCAAAATTACAATTATCCAAAGAAGAATTGATTGAAGTTCAAGAAGCAATCATTGCCAAATTGCCCTTATTTTTTTAAACGAGCTGGATTTTTTTGAATAAAATCATCCCATCCTTTCAAGCCCTTTCCAGTGCTAATGACAGGTCGATTAATTTGATGCCAATGGCATAATGCAACCGCAAGTGCATCTGTAGCATCGTAATGCTTTGGTTTTTCTTTTACATTCAACACACGCTCTAACATTTTCCAAACCATCTCTTTATCGGCATTGCCATTTCCAGTAATGGATTGCTTTACTTTTTTGGGCGCATATTCTGTCACAGGCGTATTGTAATGCATGGCTGCTGCAATAGCCACCCCTTGGGCCCTTCCTAACTTTAGCATACTCTGTACATTCTTTCCAAAAAAAGGTGCTTCAATCGCAAAATGCGCTGGATGATAGGCTTCCATTAACTCGATAATCTTTGCATGAATCATCTGTAAGCGCGCATAGATGTCTTTTTCTTTGGTCAATTTAAGCACATCCATCATAATGATTTTAGGCTGAAGGCCACCTTGTAAAACAGCATAGCCCAAAATCTGCGTTCCAGGATCAATACCTAAAATGATTGGTGTTTTTGACATGGGATAAAGTTACAGATATCCCCTCAAAATACGATCTTTGCAAAACATGAATTCAAGTAAACTTAAGCCACTACTTTCTCTTGGAAATAAATTGATTGGGTTCATCTTATTCGTGATTTGTGCTATTGCGATCTACAATAAGGTAATGCAAAATGAAAATTTAAATCAATACGGGGCAGATTTAAAAGTACAGTTGTCTAAAATTCATTGGTCGGCCTGGTTGCTGATGGCCTGTTTATTAACGCTGAATTATACCATCGAGGCCATCAAATGGAAGTCGGTCATTGCATCTACAAATAAGTTCAATACATGGCAAGCACTTAAGGCAGTCCTAGTAGGACAGGCTTTTTCATTCTTTACACCTGCAAGATCGGGCGACTATGTGGGTAGAACTTTATTTTTAGCACCTGGAACTAAGTTAAAAGGCATTACCCAAATGGCATGGGCTTCCTATGCGCAAATTTTAATGACGATCTGTTTTGGATGCTTTGCGTTATTTTGGAACCTTCCTTTTTTGCCTTGGTTAAAATGGGTTGCACCTTTTGGCGCAATCATTGCATTGTTTTTGTTTTTTTACAATCAACCTTTAAAGGGCTGGTTATCCAAAATCAATCTCCTGCAAATTGATGCTTCATTAAAATGGAAACTGCTTGCGCTTGCATTTGCGCGTTATAGCATCTATCTTTTGCAGTACAATTGGGCAGCTCAAATGTTATCCATACCAGTTGATTGGATGGATTTAAGCATAGCCATCATGGCTTTATTATTTTTCTTGAGTATGATACCTGCAATTAGTTTGACCGATTTAGTCATACGTGGACAATTGTTTTTATTATTGATGGCACCATTCTGCCAGAACGATATCATGCTCATTGCGTTAACCACTTTAATTTGGATTGTTAATTTTTTAATTCCTTCTATCATAGGCGCTGTTTTATTACTTGGTTTTAGATTAAAGCGATAAATTTATAGACAATATCCCCCGCCATGTTCTTATACCTCTTTCAAATTTGGATGGCCACTTTATTATCTCTGATGCCAAAGCAGTCCAAAGAGATCTGTAGTCAAACCAATACTGCATTTAATACGGGTGAAAAAATTACCTACACTATTTTTTACAATGTGATTGGATTGTATGTAAATGCAGGCGAAGCTCAATTTACGGTTAAGCCTTCTAAATGGGAAGGAACTTCTGCGCTTGCACTGACTGCTACTGGTCATTCCAATCGCAGGTATGATTGGATTTTTAAAGTACGTGATAAGTATGAATCCATTGTAGATACTAAATCTTTATTGCCTTATTATTTTAGTAGAAGTATCAATGAGGGTTCTTTTCATCAAAACCAAACCCTTACATTCAATCAAAAGGCCAACGAAGTGATGACTCAAAAAGGTGAATCATTTAAATCGGCAGATTGCACTTTTGATGTAATTAGTGCTGTTTATGCTGTAAGGAATTTAGATTTTCAACATCTCGAAGTCAATGAAAAAGTGTACTTAAATTTTTTCCTTGACAATGAATTATTCCCATCTTATTTTAAATATCTAGGTAAGGAAATTGTGCAAACTAAATTCGGCAAATTTAAAGCCATTAAAATAGCCCCTTTACTTGTAAAGGGTTCGATGTTTGAAGGTGGAGAGCGCATGACCATCTGGGTGACAGACGACGAGAACCATATTCCAATAAGAATCGAAACGCCCATTATTGTAGGCACCATTAAAGTGGATATGAAAAGCTATGAAGGATTAAGGTATCCATTAAGTTCCATGATTGAAGTTGAATAGTCCTGCATTCATCGGCTACTATTTTCAAATAAAAATTAATGTGACAGGCTAGCTAAACTAAAACAAGTTTTTGCTCTAATGCCTTTTTCAGTTAATTGTAAATCACAGCACTCATTCACTGAATCATGTTCAAAAAATAAAGTATAGTTTTTGGTACATGCTTCGTTTAAGAAGATTTCTTTTTCATTGAGTGTAAAAAGCGGTTGCATATCATAGCCCATAACAAAAGGGATGGGCAAATGTCCTACCGAAGGTAATAAGTCTGCCAAATACACAATCTGATGATTGCCATATTGGATTTTAGGTAGGAGCATGCCCTGTGTATGTCCGTTGACAACAATACAACTGATATGTTCTGCAAAATGGATTTCTTGTAAACTGCTATTGCTTTTAAATGGCGGGATCTCAATTAATTTCAATTGACCGCTCTCCATTAAGGGCATGATATTTTCTTTTAGGAAGCTTGCTTTTTCTCTTCTATTTGGGTTTGTCGCCGTTTCCCAATGGGGCGCACTCACCCAATAGGTTGCATTCGGTAAAGCCAATTGAAGGGTGCCGTTATCGTCATTCACTGCACCACCAACATGGTCAAAGTGTAAATGCGTTAATAGCACGTCTGTAATGTCTTCCGGCTTGAATCCATGCTGGGCCAAAGCCTCAGCAATTGTTTTGGTTTCAGTGGGTTGATAATGGCTAAAGAATTTTGCATCTTGTTTATTACCCATGCCCGTATCAATTAATATCCTACGATCGCCAGATACAACTAGCATACATCTAAGTGCCCAAGTACATAAATTGTTTTCGTCCGCAGGATTGGTCTTATTCCAAATGGATTTTGGTACCACGCCAAACATGGCGCCCCCATCGAGTTTGAAATTACCTGTATGGATACTATAAATTTGCATGCTTATTTTTTAGCGAAGTTCTATACAACAAAATTAAGCCAATGATAAAAAATACACATAATCCAAGCACTGCATTTTTTTGAGAGCCTGTTAATTCAATGATAAAACCAAAGCTAAACATACCAATCACTATGGCTACTTTTTCTGTGACATCAAAAAAGCTAAAGAAAGAGGTAGTGTCTTTTGTTTCTGGCATTAGTTTAGCATACGTACTTCTGCTCACGGATTGTATTCCACCCATCACAAAGCCAACCATGGTAGCTAAACAATAAAATTCTGTAATACCGTTTCTTGGCACAAAATATCCAATGATACAGATACCGATCCAAAAAGACACTGCAATCATTAAGGTATTGAAATTGCCCAATTTTACAGCCATTCTACTCATGAGCATAGCACCTGGAATGGCCACCAATTGTATGATTAAAATAGCAATGATCAAGTTGGTCGTAGGAATATTTAATTCACTCTTTCCGTAAAGCGTGGCCGCTAGCATCACTGTTTGAACGCCCATATTGTAAAAGAAAAATGCACCTAAAAAACGGTCTAAAACGGGCATTTTTCTTAATTGCAACCAAACCTTGTGTAGTTCTTTATAGCCGCCTACAAAAACATTATCTGATTGGTCTGTCTTTAAGTTTTTTTGGCTAGCAGGTAATCTAGTAATGGCCCAATGTCCAAAACCAAACCACCATACACCTGCTAATAAAAAAGAAATTTGAGAGGCTTTGCCAACAGTGATACCAAACAAGTCTGGTTTTAATACAAAGACAAAACA
>JBILIU010000021.1:0-16918 GCA_044368905.1 Sediminibacterium sp.
AATGCAATTCAATTTTATAATTCATCAAGCCAAGTATTAATTCTGTTGCTTCTTGTTTTGAAAAAAAACTATTAATTAAATCAACGGAGTATACTTTTTTCATAATAACTTTATATAAATAGAGGGGGTTTCATAAAAAATATTTGTTATTTTTTGCTTTTAACAACAAAATTGACTTAATTTTAAGATAAACGTTTATTTATCTTTATTATATTTGATATAAATCTATTTTATGAATTATACACTGCATCAATTAAGGATTTATTTAAAAGTCACTGAAACTTTGAGTATCACAAAGACTGCAGAAAAATTGAATTTAACACAACCTGCAATTTCAATTCAATTAAAGAATTTTCAGGATCAATTTGATTATCCATTGATTGAAATCATCAATAAAAAAATTCAGGTCACCGGTTTAGGAAAAGAAATTGCAATTGCTGCAGAAAGTATTATCAATGAAATTGATAATATCAATTATAAATCACAAAATTATAAGAACAAATTAGCAGGACACCTTAAAATAGCCATCGTATCTACTGGTAAATATATCATGCCCTATTTTTTAGGAGACTACTTAAAACAAAACAGTGGTGTTGATTTGACAATGGATGTAACCAATTACAGTAAAGTACTTAGTAGTTTATTGCAATATGAAATAGACTTTGCATTGATTTCCCATGATCCAGATAATATAAAATTTGAACATTTTGATTTAATCAAAAATGAACTATTTCTAATTGGCAATAGCTCATTAACAGGAGATAAAGCAATATCGGATAGTACTTTCTTATTTAGAGAAGAGGGTTCTAGAACTAGACTTGTGATGGAAAATTTTATTGCAAAAAATAAAATTAAAATAAAAAAGAAGATCGAGTTAACTTCAAATGAAGCAGTAAAACAGTCAGTGATTGCGGGAATTGGCTTATCTATTATGCCATTAATTGGTATAAGAAATGAAATCGAAACAGGATTACTTAAGATTATTCCAATGAAAGGGCTCCCTATTCAAACCACCTGGCGACTAATTTGGTTGAAAGAAAAAAGATTGTCTCCAATTGCAGAATCTTATCTTAGTTTTCTTGAAAAAGAAAGAGAAAATATTATTAAAAATTATTTTTCTCTACCCAACCACCAATAAACTGGTAATCCTGAGGCGATTAAAGCCAAGCCCATCATTGCTTCATAGGGCTGGTTGATCAATGTCATGATACAAATGGTGATACAGAAGCCTAAAAATAAAATAGGCACAACTGGATACCCAATGACCTTATACCCTCTTTCCATGTTTGGAACTTTTATTCTTAAATAAATTAATCCTACAGCAGTGGCTGCATAAAAAAGAAATGCTGCGAATACGAGCATATCTGTTAATTGATCAAAACTCCCAGAGAATAACAAGAGGATTGCCCAAATTGCTTGAATAAACAATGCCTTGTCGGGTGTATTGTATGTTGGATGTACCGATGCGGCTTGTTTGAAAAATGTCTTATCTCTTGACATCGCATATAACATTCGTGCAGACATTAAAATACTACTATTGGTCGAATTCATAGTGGTTACTAAAATCAAAGATGCCACAAGCGCCATACCAACAGTCCCACTAAGCTGACCTGCTACTTCTACTGCAGCAATTTTATTAGGTGTCGCATTCAATTGAATGAAAAAATCAATCGGCATGACATATAAAAAAACAAAATTAATCATCACATACACCGCCATCACACCTAGTGTACCTAATCCTAAAGCCAAAGGGAGATTGCGTTTTGGATTTTTAATCTCCTCCCCTATAAAAGCAATATTATTCCAGCCATCATAACCCCAAAATGCGCCTAAGCTAGCTAAAAATAATGCCTTCATTAATGTCCATCCGTTCAAGTCTGCACTAAACCCGTTTGCTGGAGTTGTTAGATGACTTATACTCCCTTTATCCGAACCAAATCCAACCACTAAAAAAAATGCAATGGCAGCTAACATAGCATAGGTCAAAACGCTACTTAACTTTTCTGCAAATTGAACACCTCTATAATTAAGCAAGGTTAATAATAGTATCAATAATGCAGCCAATAGTTTAATGGATAAGTTTTCAAATAAATGCAGTCCTAAAAACGAAATATCCGAATTGAATACTGGCAGTGGAAATAAACTATTTAAAGACTGCGCAAAAATATAGGCCAAGGCACTAATGGCTGCAGTCTTTATGACAGCAAAACTTGCCCACCCATATAAGAAAGAAAAAAATCGTCCATAAATTTTTTGAAAATAATTATACTCCCCGCCAGAATTCGGATACATGCTTACAAGTTCAGCTGTACACAATGCGCCAGCAAGACTTACAATACCTGCAATCAACCAACATAGTAAAATCAACCAAGGCGTCCCCAACTCTTGGGCCATTGGAGCAATTTTTTTAAACACCCCAGATCCTATGATCACACTGATCACTAAAAAGCTTGCCGCTCTCAGACCTAATTTAGGTTGTAATTGATTGCTTGAATGATTAGAATGATTTTCCTGCACGATACTATTTTAAATTTTTGTAAAACCAAATCCAGCGGCATTGTTAATGACCAAACATCCATCTTGCACTTCAAATCCTCCCGTCACTAAGTCTTCCATTAAATCAAAGCTGCCATCTAGGTCGATGTACTTTGTATTAGGACAAGCATAAGCCATATGCAATGCTGCTGTAATGCTAATAATACTTTCGTCATTGCAACCCCAAAATAAATTGATGCCTGCATGCTGTGCAATCGTAGCAATTTCTTTAGCTCCAATAAGCCCACCGCATTTCATCAGTTTAATATTGTAAATACCAAAAGCATGATCACCTGCTGCTAACTGCAATGCTGCCTGAGGATCCTTCAATGCCTCATCGGCCGTTAAGCATTTTCTTTCTATTGAGCTTAACTGCAATAATGCTTGCTCTTGACCAACTGGCAAGGGTTGCTCAATTAATTCCAATGGATAAGCAGCTGTTGCTTTTAAGAATAATTTTAATTGGTCTAAATCATATCCTTGATTGGCGTCCACCCTGATGGTGTAGTCCTTGCCAAAGGAAGTATACAAGGCTTTAATACGTTCAATGTCTTCATGCACATCCATGCCTGTTTTTACCTTGAAAACTTTAAAGCCCATCGCAGCGTATTCCTTTGCTTCCTCGATTGTTGCATCCAATCCTTTAATACCAATCGTCATAGAAGTGGGTAATGCATTCATTTTTTGTCCGTAAAAAGATGCAATAGATACACCTAGGTATTTACCAAAAGCATCATGCAATGCAATATCAATGGCCGCTAATGTGCCAGGCAAATGCGGAAATTCTACATTAGATTCAAATATGATTTCTTGGAAATGGCGAATATCTCTTCCTACTAAATTTGCTACAAAAGATGTATTCAAATTAGCAATAGTCTGTGCTGTTGTCTCCCCTACAACTTCCTCTGCAGGACTGCCTGACCCATAGCCGATCATGCCATTGGCCAATTCGATTTCAAGAAAAGCCAAAGCCACATCCGAAAATGTATTATAGGCGATGGTATAAGGCTTTTTTAAAGCCATTTTTTTTAAGTAAGCCCTGACTGCTACTATTTTCATATTTCTAATGCATTAATGCTTTAAGTATAGGGATGACAGGTGCCACACCTTCCTGAATAGGCAATAAGACAGGTAAACCTAAACTTGCTGCGTATGCTGTTTGAAAAGCAAAAGCTTCTTCGTCTGTGCAGTTTTCTGTGTTCACAGCAACAGCGATGACTTTTGATCCTAGTTTTTCGATGATTTCAATTTCAGAGGCAACAGAAGGGATCTCACCCCAATGCGCTTCGTTATCAAAATATTTTCTTTTAGGTGCAAAAATTAAAACAACATGTTTCGCATTACCAGAAATTAATAATTCTAAACCACAAGGACCACTTGGATTTCTTAAAGCCGATTGGCCTTCTAAAAATAAAATATCAGGTTGCGTATCCTTCCAACAACTTACAATGGCATGCTCTAATTCTCCAGAAACAAAATCATTTAAAGTAGAATCAAAAATAAAACCATATTGCCCACCTTGTAACCAACCTGTTTGTCCTGTGTAAATCATTTCGGCTTTCATGCCTTCGGTCAAGCAGGCTTGCTTTAACATACGCGCTGTAGTTCTTTTTCCCATGGCGCAGTCCATTCCAATCACAGCCACAATAGGTGCTGTTACATTAAATATAGCGCCATCCCAAAAATGCAAGTCTGCTCTTGATTTTGGTTTTCTAACATCAATTAATTGCGCACCGGTGCTTGCCGCAATAGCCACTAAATCGGCTTTCTCATTTAAGTATTCATGTAAACCATTCACTACTGATATACCTTTTTTGACTGCATCATATATTAGTGCCAACATATTTTTAGGCAATCTCCCGCCAACAGTCGCTACACCAATAATTAGATAATCCACTTTATCTAAAGCTTCAATCGCAGCTTCCATGGTGGCAAAAACTGGTATGCCTCTATGCTTGCCATCTAATAAAACACCAGCGTCTTTTCCTGCATTGGCTTCGCCATCCACTAGGCCAATGATATTAAAACGTTCAGTGCCCCTAATTAAACCATGTGCTGTCTTGGCATCCGATGTCATCAACAAGCCGTCTGTTAATACAATTGCATTTTTCATTCCGTAATTTTATTGCTTGTAAATTTCTACTTTATTGAAATATCTTTTTTTATTCCTTATTTTCTTTTAATCAATACCCCTGGTTGTTTCCCAGTTGATTTTTCTGATTGATAAACCAGTGTTCCATTTACCCAAACCATGTCAATGCCAGTAGACAATGCATTGCTGTTTTTTATGTTTGCTTGATCAATTACTGTATTAGGATCTAACAAAACCAGGTCTGCAAAATGACCAACTGCAATACGACCTCTGTCTTTAAATCCAAAAAAGTCTGCAGACTGCCCTGTCATTTTATAAATCGCTTTTTCTATCGGCATCAGTTTATCTTCACGCACATATTTTCCCAATACTCTTGTGAATGCACCATATCCTCTTGGATGCCCGCCTGCATTACCATCTGAACAAATGATGGATTCGGGCCATGCCATAAATACTTTCAAATCTTCCTCACTCATTGCTTTCCCTGCAATGGCTTCGATACCACCTGTATAATTTGGATTTGTTATTTTAAAATCTTCTGCGATTTTGATTAAACTCATTAATGCTTGTGCAGGACTTTCGTTTCGTTCAATACCAATTTCAGTCACCGATTTGCCTTTATAAGCAGGAATAGGCGCATACTGCATTAGATAAGATGCACTAGGATCAAATAATTGCTTTGTTGCCATTTCGGCACTTGCTAAATTATCAAAGTCTTTGCCAGGAAATAAAACCCTCAAAGTTGAATTCCAAAATGTATAAGGATAGATATCTGCACTGATATTGATGCCCTCTTTTCTTGCATCATCTAACTTCTTTAAAATTAAATTAGCTGTGCCCCAATTTAATTTATTGGCAATTTTAATATGGGAGACTTGAACAGGCATTTTTGTTTGTCTACCAATTTCTATAATTTCTTCGATTGCTTCATCCATATGCAAGTCCTCGCTTCTAATATGACTTGTGTACAATCCCTTATGCTCGGCAGTTACTTTTGCTAAATCAAGCACTTCTTGCTTACTAGAATAAAACGAAGCTTCGTATTCCAATCCAGTAGATAAGCCTAATGAACCTTTCTTTAATTCTGAAGCTAAAATAGATTTCATTTGGTCTATTTCCTTAGCAGTTGCGTTTCGATATAAATCATTTTCACCCATCGCAATTTCACGCAGGCTTGATTGCCCTGTATACGTTGCCACATTCGAAACCACCGGTTTTGTTTGCATCCATTTTGTCAAACTATCCATTGGATAACCATTTCCATCCTGTCCAATCACAATGGTCGTAATGCCTTGGCTAGAAGTGGATAACCCTCCTCTATTTTTATTCAAGTCCCCAAAATGATGGCTATGCGAGTCGATAAAACCAGGTGCTAAAACTTTTCCTTTGCCGTCAATGATTTGATCCATTTTATTGGGCTTCAAATTTCCAATGGCCACAATTTTATTGCCCACAATTCTTACAGATGCATTCACAGCAGGTTTGCCTGTCCCATCCACCAATTGAATATTGGTAATGATGGTTCCTGACTGCGCTAGCACTGCAAGATGTAAACCAAAACTGAATAGGGTTAAAATCAATTGTTTGAATTTGAACATACTGAATGTGTTTGCTCAAATTTACCAAATTTTAGTCCAATGAAATCAGAATTTATTTCAATTCATAGGTCTCATGTAATTCAGGTACAATTACATCTTTGAACCCTTTTTTTCTGAGCCTTTCTGCAAAATGATCTTGCACTTCGGGTTCACCATGTACAATATACACCTGTTTAACCTCTGCTGGGTTTTGACAAGCCAAGAACTGCATTAGGTCCTCATAATCTCCATGCGCACTCATGCTTTTGATAGACCCAATTTTACATCTTACTTCAAATGGTTCGCCATAGATGCGGACTTCGGTAGCGCCATTCATTAAACGTCCACCAAGGGATCTTGGCTCACAATACCCCACCATTAAAATGGTATTTTTCGCGTTACTTATATTATTCTTGATATGATGTTTTACCCTACCCGCATCAGCCATGCCAGATGCAGAAATAATCACTTTTGGATGCATGTCTTCGTTCAATGCTTTACTCTCATGAACCGATTTGATATATCGCAAGCCTTCAAAATCAAATGGATCATCGTCTACTTCTAAAATTCTTTGTATTTTTTTATTGTAGTATTTAGGGAATTTTTTGAGCATTTCTGTGGCCTCCATACTCAAAGGGCTATCTACATAAATTGGTATATGTGGCAAACGCTTTTCAAGTGAAAGCTGATTAAGTTCAAATAAAATTTCTTGGGTTCTACCAACACTAAATGCAGGAATAATTAAGTTTCCTTTTTGTTCTATACAAGTTCGTTGGATCCATTTTAGTAAGTCATCTGGCGTTGAATGAATCAAGTCATGCAGCTTATCGCCATAGGTACTTTCAATAAGGATATAATCTGCAGGCGGAAATTTTGCGGGTGACCTTAAAATCATATCTCGATACCTGCCTATATCCCCACTAAAAGTAAGGGTCTGAATAATATTATTTTCTTTGATCTTTAGATTAACTGCAGCACTTCCAATAATATGTCCAGCTTCTGTAAACAATACCTCTACATGTGCTGAAATGTTA
This sequence comes from Sediminibacterium sp., assembly GCA_044368905.1. Taxonomy (GTDB): domain Bacteria; phylum Bacteroidota; class Bacteroidia; order Chitinophagales; family Chitinophagaceae; genus Sediminibacterium. Next base: position 7,239 of record JBILIU010000021.1, read on the forward strand.
TAAGGCTTGTCGTATTCAACAGTCTGCAACATTGGAAGCAGCAGGTTCACGTCATCCATGGTGTATAAGGGTTCCACTTGTGGCATCCCTTCTCTTGCTAATCTTTTATTTTTATATTTAGCGTCGTCCCTTTGGATCATCGCAGAGTCTTCTAATAAAATTTCGACTAAAGCTTTTGTAGCTGGGGTGCAATACACTTTTCCTCTAAATCCCTCTGCAGCTAATTTTGGTAATAGTCCAGTATGGTCTATATGTGCGTGGGATAAAATAACATAATCAATCGTCTTTGCCTCAAAGCCAAAATTAGCATTATAGGAATCCGTGTCTCTTCCTAGTCCTTGAAACAAGCCACAGTCTAATAAAAAATTTTCACCATTGGTTAATTGAACTAAATGTTTTGAACCGGTCACTGTACGTGCTGCTCCATGAAAACTTATTTTCATACAATTGTATTTGTACTAAAGTTACTACTATAATGCGATGGCAGCAATGATATAATCTGCAATTAAAATAAGGATGCAGCTAACAACGACAGACTTCGTGCCGGTTTTCCCAATTTCCAATGCACCACCTTTTACATAGTATCCATAAAAGGAAGGAACAGTGCTAATAATAATTGCGAAAATAAACGATTTGTAAAAACTAATATTGATATAATGTACCACAAAATCTTTTCGAATACCTGTGATAAAAATCTCGGCAGGAACTACATTGGTCCAGTTGCCCACCAAATAACCACCCCAGATACCAGTCACTGCAGAGATACCCACCAACATTGGAACAGTGGTAATGGCGCCTAGTATTTTTGGAAGGATTAAATAGTTTTTAGTATTGATCCCCATAATTTCTAATGCGTCTATTTGCTCACTAACACGCATATTGCCTAATTCGCTAGCAATCTTACTACCTACCACTCCTGCAAGTACAATACATAAAAAAGTGGGTGCAAATTCTAATAAAATACTATCTCTAACAATGATGCCAATCGTTGACAATGGCACCAATGGACTTACTAATTGAGAAGCTGTTTGAACTGTAGTTACCGCACCTAGGAAAAAAGAAATAATGACTACAATGGGCAAAGACCCAATCCCAATATCCACACATTGCCTGATATACTCCTTCCAAAACATGTGTTTGTTTTCGGTCACAGTAAACATGCCCTTGAGCATCAATAAGTACTTACCAAAAAGGGTAAAAAAATCCATGGGTATATTTTAACTATTTCTTTTTCTTCTTCAATTTCTTCCACCAGCTTGTTCTTTCAACTTCTGTTGTCGTGTCTATTCTTGTTTTCAATTGCGCGTCTACCACTGCGACAGTCGCCATATTAATGATATTATGCACACTTGATCCTAATTGCAACACATTCACCGGCTTTTTCATGCCAAGTAATATAGGACCTATCACGTCGATTCCACCTATCTCTTTTAGTAAATGATAAGCAATATTACCTGCTGTCAAATTTGGAAAAATCAAGACGTTGACATCGGCATCCACTAAATCACTAAATGGATAATTTTCTTTCAATATATCTTTATTAAATGCAAGCATGCCCTGCATTTCACCATCTACAATTAAAGAAGGATTTTTTTGCTTTACAATTTTAGACGCTTCTGCGACCAATCTTGCTTCTGGCGTATCACTACTTCCAAAGTTTGAATAACTCAACATGGCAACACGTGGTTCCATATTGAAATTTCTAACTTCTTTGGCAACTAATAAAGTTATATCGGCTAACTCTTCGGCAGTTGGACTAATGTTTACTGTGGTATCTGCTAAAAACAACGGCCCTTTCTTTGTTAAAAGGATATACATTCCAGCAATCTTCTTCACCCCTTCGTCCACACCAATAATTTGTAATGCTGGTTTGATACCATCTGCATAATTACGTGTCAGCCCAGACAACATGGAGTCTGCTTCGCCGGTTTCTACCATCATCGCGCCAAAATAATTTTGAGTACGCATTAATTTTGCGCTTTCATATTTATTGATGCCCTTGCGTTGTCTTTTTTGGAACAATAAAGAACCAAAGAACTCGCGCTTCGCTTCCATTTCATCGCTTCTTACATCAATGATTGGCAAGTCATCAATGTCAATATGATTTTCTGCAGCAATATTTTTAATTCGAGCTTCATTACCCAATAAGATTGGATAAGCAATACCATCATCATAGATAATACTAGCCGCTTTTAAAATTTTAATGTTTTCTGCATCTGCAAAAACCAAACGTTTTGGATCACGTCGCGCTTTGTTACTAATTAAACGTATCATTTGATTGTCTAATCCCAAACGTTTATTTAAACTCAACTCGTATTCAGCCCAATTAGTAATTTGCTGTTGTGCTACACCAGATTCAACTGCTGCTTTTGCTACTGCAGGAGCCACTGTACTCAATAACCTTGGGTCCAATGGTTTTGGAATGATATATTCAGGACCAAAAGATAAGTTCGTTTGGTTATAAGCCATATTCACTAAATCCGGCACAGCGGTTTTTGCTAGTTCCGCCAATGCTTTCACCGCAGCTAATTTCATTGCTTCATTGATCGCCGATGCACGCACGTCTAATGCGCCTCTAAAAATATAAGGGAAGCCAAGTACATTGTTCACTTGGTTTGGAAAATCTGTTCTTCCTGTTGCCATAATGATATCCTTACGCACAGATGCTGCTTCTTCATATCCAATTTCTGGATCTGGATTGGCTAGCGCAAATACAACTGGATTTTTTGGCATGGATGCAATCATTTCCTTGGTAACCACATTGCCTACACTTAATCCTAAAAATACATCCGCTGATTTCATCGCTTCTGGCAAAGTCATTTTATCGGACTTAATCGCAAATGATTTTCTATCTGCACCTAAATCTGTTCTGCCTTGGTGTAATACGCCATCTTTATCAAAGAGTATAAAGTTTTCGTAGCGTGCGCCCAATGCAACATATAATTTAATACAAGCCATCGCTGCAGCGCCTGCGCCGTTGACAACAAATTTTGCTTTTTCAATTTTTTTCTTTTGCAATGACAATGCGTTCAATAAAGCAGCACTACTAATGATGGCAGTACCATGTTGGTCGTCATGCATGACTGGAATATGCATCTCATCTCTTAAACGCTGTTCAATGTAAAAACATTCTGGCGCTTTAATATCTTCCAAATTGATCCCGCCAAAAGTGGGCTCTAAGGATTTTACAATTTCTACAAATTTGTCTGGATCTGATTCGTTGATCTCGATATCAAATACATCGATGTCTGCAAATATTTTAAACAATACAGCCTTCCCTTCCATCACAGGTTTACTTGCTAATGCGCCAATATTGCCTAAACCTAATACAGCAGAGCCATTGGTGATGACTCCAACCAAATTTCCTTTAGCTGTGTACTTATATACATCGGCAGGATTATTTTTGATCTCAGTACATGGAATAGCGACACCAGGACTATAAGCTAGGGATAAATCTTTTTGAGTTTTTGCCTCTTTTGTAGGAACTACTTCGATCTTACCAGGTCTTCCGCCAGCATGGTATTCTAAGGCTTGTTCTCTTCTTAATTTGTCTCTATTTGTCTTATCTCCCATGAAAAAAAATTTAAAATGAAAATTAATTTATAACTGCACTCCCAACCAAGCCATCATACCAACGCCTTGTTGGATGGCAGCTTCATCTATATTAAAATGTGGTGTATGTACATTATGCACAATACCAGCGGATTCATTTCTTACACCTAAACGGAAAAAGCACCCAGGTATCACTTGTGAATAGTAACCAAAATCCTCGGCACCCATTCTTTTTTCTGTTTCTTCTACATTTTCCTTACCCATATATTGATCGGCTAGTTTCCATGCCGCTTCTGTAATCATTGGTTCATTGTCCACAGTTGGATAGCCTACATCTACTCTAAAATCAATCTCAGCCCCAGTGGCTAAAGCTAGTCCTTTTGCTTGTTGTAGCATTAATTCATGTGCTTTAAAGCGCCACACTTCATCCATGGCTCTAAAAGTGCCCATTAATTTTACTTCACTTGGAATGACATTGGTGGTGTTTCCACCATGAATAGAACAGATGGACAACACAGAAGGATTTTGTGGATTTCTATTGCGAGAAATGATGGTTTGTAAACTTTGAATCAACTGCGCAGCCACTAAAATAGTATCCACTGTTTGATGTGGTGTAGCAGCATGTCCACCTGGACCTTTAATGCTAACGTACAATTCGTCTGCACTCGCCATCACACGCCCTTTTCTAAAACTTAATTTTCCTTCATTCAATCCTGGATGCACATGTAATCCAACAATCCCTTGAGGCTTTGGATTTTCCAATGCACCATCACGAATCATATAACTTGCACCACCCGGATTTTTTTCTTCTCCTGGCTGAAACAATAATTTAATGGTGCCTTCAAATTCATCTCTTAATACCCATAAAACTTTTGCCGCACCTAATAAAATAGTGGTGTGCACATCGTGTCCGCAGGCATGCATCACACCTTCATTGGTCGACTTATAATCAATTTTGTTTTCTTCTATAATCGGCAATGCGTCCATGTCGGCACGTAAAGCAATCACACGCTTAGAAGGATTTTTTCCTTCAATGATTCCCAGAACACCCGTAGTGGCAATCACAGTAAAAGGGATACCTATCGATGTTAATTGTGCTTGAACATATTTACTTGTTTCAAACTCTTGATAACTCAATTCTGGATGCGCATGCAAATGTCTTCTTATCGCAATATTTTCCGATTGATGCTGCGCAGCTAAGGCTTTTATTTTATCGAGTAACATGGCTTAATAATTACTTTTTGTTTGATCAACTTGTGCACCTGTGACAATGGCCACTCCTGCACTACAACCAATACGTGTGGCGCCTGCTTCGATCATTGATTTTGTAGTAGCGTAATCTCTAATGCCCCCCGAAGCTTTAATTTGCACATTTTCTGGCAAATATTTTCTGAACAATTTTACCGCTTCGATACTTGCGCCTTTTTCTGCATAGCCTGTAGAAGTTTTTAAATAATCAATGCCTGCTATGCCATAAATATCACAACACTTAATCATCTCGTCGTCTGTTAAGACGCCAGATTCAATAATAATTTTTATAATCTTACCCTTAGAACGAATCACCGGCATAATATGGTTGATCTCGTCGGCAATGGCCATCCAATCGCCATTTTTGATGGCCGAAATATTGGCCACCACATCCAACTCGTCTGCGCCATCCACCATCGCTAAAATAATTTCTGCAATCTTAGCTTCTGTGGCACTATAACCAAATGGGAAACCAATCACGGTAGCCACTTTTACATCCGTTCCTGCAGTGAGTGCTTTCGCCAATTTCACAAAATTGGGTGGCACACATACTGCTGCAAATGCATACATTTTTGCTTCATCACAAACCTTATGAATATCGGCTACCAAACAGGTTGGCTTTAAGATAGTGTGATCGATGTATTGATTGACTGGCAACATAAAATAATTTTTTAAGCAAGATCTTTACCGTGACATGCTTTGTATTTTTTTCCACTTCCACAAGGACAAGGATCATTGCGTCCAATTTTTGGACCTACAGTGATTGGCGCTTGTTTAGGGGTAGATGGATCATGGTATTCATTTTCTGTTGGTGTACCATCCTCTGTTCTATTCGCACTCAACTTACTTAAATCCGTTTTTTGTTGACGTCCTTCTTTTACCTCATTCGCTTCCATAGGAATATGCGCATGACATAAAAACTGTACCATTTTATGATTGATCTCTATATCCATTTTTCTAAACAATTCAAAAGCTTCCATTTTGTAAATTACCAATGGGTCTTTTTGCTCGTAGGTGGCTGTTTGTACAGATTGTTTTAAATCATCCATCGCACGTAAATGTTCTTTCCATGCATCATCTATTAAACTGAGTGAAATAGACTTTTCAAATTCAGTGGCTAGTGCAGCGCCCTTGGTATCTAAATTTTTATCCAAATTGACCAATACATTGAACACTTTTTTGCCATCACTTACTGGCACAATCACGTTTTCTATATGCTTCCCTTCCTGGGTTCTAATATTTTTAAAGACAGGGATGCTATTTTGCATCATGTCTTTTTTCTTGAACTCATAATGCGCAACCGCTTCTTGGTACAATGATTCTGCTAAGTCATTTTCTTTTGCTGCAGCAAATTGTTCTTTAGTGATTTGCGTATCTAATCCAACTTGTACAATCAAGGCTAATTTTAATCCTTCAAAATCATTGGTTGTTTTATGATTAAAACTTAAATTTTCAATCACTTGGTAAAACGCATTGTCCAAGTCTAAAGCCAAACGCTCACCAAACAAAGCATGGTTTCTTTTTTTATAAATCACCGTTCTTTGTTTGTTCATCACATCATCATATTCCAATAAACGCTTTCTTACACCAAAATTATTTTCTTCCACTTTTTTCTGCGCTCTTTCAATTGACTTTGTGATCATGCTATGTTGAATCACTTCCCCTTCTTTGTAACCAGCAAAGTCCATCACTTTAGCAATACGCTCACTTCCGAACATGCGCATTAAATCGTCTTCTAAAGACACAAAGAACTGAGAAGAACCCGGATCACCTTGTCTTCCCGCACGACCTCTTAACTGTCTGTCTACACGACGAGAGTCATGACGTTCTGTACCCAATATCGCCAAGCCACCTACTGCTTTTACTTCGGGGCTTAATTTAATATCCGTTCCACGACCTGCCATGTTGGTGGCAATGGTCACTGCGCCTGTTAAACCAGCTTCTGCAACGACTTGTGCTTCTCTTGCATGTTGTTTCGCGTTCAATACATTGTGTGGAATATTTTTTTGACGCAACATTCTACTCAATAACTCACTCACTTCCACCGATGTGGTACCTACTAGTACCGGCCTGCCATCTGCACGCAATGCCTCGATAGATTCAATCACCGCACCAAATTTTTCACGCTTGGTTTTGAAAACTAAATCTTGTTCATCTATACGCACTGCAGGAATATTAGTAGGAATAGACACCACGTCTAATTTATAGATACTCCAGAATTCAGCTGCTTCTGTTTCTGCAGTTCCTGTCATACCACCTAATTTGTGGTACATTCTAAAAAAGTTTTGCAATGTGATGGTTGCATAAGTTTGAGAAGCAGCTTCGATCTTCACATTTTCTTTCGCCTCAATCGCTTGGTGTAAGCCATCTGAATAACGACGACCTTCCATGATACGACCAGTTTGCTCATCTACAATCTTCACTTGACCATCCATCACCACATACTCAATATCCTTATCAAATAAAGTATAAGACTTCAACAATTGATTCACCGTGTGAATACGATCTGCTTTAATACTATACTCAGAAATGATGGCTTCTTTTTGCTGCATTTTTTGTTCGGCAAGAATATTTACATCAATATCAATCGCATTCAATGCCACGCTGATATCTGGTAGTAAAAAGAAATTTGGATCTTCTCCTGAACCAGTGATTAATCCTAAGCCCTTATCTGTTAATTCAACTGAATTATTTTTTTCGTCAATATGGAAATACAAAGCCTCGTCTACAATGGGCATTTCTCTTTGCTGATCGGCTAAATAATAATTCTCCGCCTTTTGTAATTTCACACGAATACCAGGCTCACTTAAATATTTGATCAAGGCGCCATTTTTAGGTAGTGCTCTGAAAGCGCGGTATAGTGCTAATCCGCCATCCTTAGGATCGTCATTGCCTTCGCTGATTTTCTTTTTTGCTTCAATCAAAAATTGGTTCGCCACTTTTTTTTGTACATCTACCAATTGTTCAATCCTTGGTTTCAATTGAAAGTATTGTTGCTCTCCAGTTTGATGCCCAATTGGACCAGAAATAATTAATGGCGTACGTGCATCATCAATCAATACACTATCTACCTCATCCACCATCGCATAATGATGCTTACGTTGCACCATTTCATTTGGTGTATGCACCATATTATCTCTTAAATAATCAAATCCAAATTCATTGTTGGTGCCATAAGTAATGCCTGCTCTGTAGGCGTTTCTTCTTTCTTCGGAATTAGGTTGATGCTTGTCGATACAATCCACCGTAACACCCAACCACTCAAATAAAGTACCATTCCACTCACTATCTCTTTTCGCTAAATAATCATTCACTGTTACAATATGCACACCTTCCTCTGCTAAAGCATTTAAATAAGCTGGCAAAGTGGATACCAATGTTTTTCCCTCTCCAGTGGACATCTCTGCAATTTTACCTTGGTGCAAAACGATACCACCAATCAACTGCACATCATAATGCACCATATTCCATCTCACAGGCGTTCCTGCAGCTTTCCATGTACTTTGGAAAACAGATTGATCCCCTTGAATGGTCACATATTCTTTTTTAACGGACAATTCGCGATCCATATCGGTCGCAGTTGCAGTCAATGATTCGTTTTCTGTAAATCGACGTGCTGCTTCTTTTACCACTGCAAAAGCTTCTGGTAAAATGGTCCATAAGACCTGCTCTAAGGCCTCGTCACGGTCTTTTTTTAATTTGTCTATCTCTTGGTAAATGGCGTCTTTGCCTAATAAGTCAGTAATATCCAGGGCTTCTGCATTATTTTGAGCTTCTGCAATCACTTGGTCAATGGATTGTAAATGTTCTTTAATACGGAATTTAAACTCCTCGGTTTTGTTCCTTAATTGGTCATGGCTAAGGGTTTTATACGCCTCAAAATGTCCATTGATCACAGGAACCAAATACTGTATTTTCTTGACGTCTTTCTCGCTTTTAGATCCGCCAAATAGTTTATTGATAATTTGCAACATATTCTCGCTAAAATTGGGTGTTTGTCCTTGTTTATCAAGGGGCTTCAAAGATAAGTAATTGGGGTGGAATTGGGGTAGAATTGGTGATTTTAAGGCCAGTTGGATCAAAAAATTAAGTTGAAGGGGGTTTGAGGGGAAAATTGGGTAAAAAATGATACCTTTGCTCGCCTAATAAACAAGCACTATGGCTGGACAATTAAAAGAAGTTAGAAACAGGATTAAAAGTACCCAAAGTACACAGCAAATCACTAAAGCGATGAAGATGGTGAGTGCTGCAAAATTACGTCGTGCACAAGATGCCATTACCCAAATGAGACCTTACGCTCGTAAACTACAAGACATGCTAAGCAATATCATTAGTAGTTTAGAGGGGGATATGAATTTGGCCCTTGCAGAACAACGCACAGTGAACAATGTGTTGTTTATTGTAGTAACCTCTGATCGTGGATTGTGTGGTGGATACAATGCCAACTTGGTAAAAATGACGCGTGCAACGATCGCCGAAAAATATCCAACTCAAAATGTAACTATCTGGAATATTGGTAAAAAAGGATATGAGAGTTTAAGTAAATTAGGCTTTAATACGAATGCAGATTTCAAAGACATTTTCTTAAACTTAAAATTTGAAACGGTTCAAGCTGCTGCGAAAGCTGCCATGAAAGCCTTTGAAAACAAAGAGTTTGATGCGATTGAGATTGTGTACAGTGAATTTAAAAATGCTGCAACACAAGAATTTAAATCAGAGCCATTCCTACCTATTCCAAAAATGGTTAAGAAGGCGAATGCTAAAAAAACAGATTTCATTTTTGAACCACAAAAGGAAGCTTTAGTGGCAGAATTGATGCCTAAAATATTGAACACCCAATTATTCAAAGCTGTTTTAGATGCCAATGCAAGTGAGCATGG
>JBILIU010000022.1:0-16822 GCA_044368905.1 Sediminibacterium sp.
ACGTTTAGACATTGAACTAGCCAATGGCTCATTGTTAGATATGAAAGGTCCTATCCAGCAAAATTGGTATCATTCCTTACCTAAGACAATGCGCATCAAACAATTACGTATCAATTTGACTTTTAGGTTGATGCATGCATCAGCTTAATATTAAATAATTTGGATCATTTCTGCTATTTAGGGTGCTTACTAGATGTTAAGATGTTCCTATTACATAACATGGAACATATTTGGGGTATTATTATTTTTTTTTCAAAAAATTTTATCTAATTTTTGGGTCAATTAAAAACAAACAAATGAAAAAAACATTCTTCGTAGCATTGCTTGCTACCACCTTATTTGCATGTTCAACTCCAGCTGAAAACAAAGTTGAAGCGACTGCCGGAACAACTTCAGTTACAACAGAAGGTCCAGATGTTGAATTAATGAAAAAAGCTGCTGAATCATGGGCAAGTGGCAATTGGGATGCGTATTTGTCTTGCTATGCTGATACTGCAATTTCTATACATAATGTTTGGGCTGTAACTACTGACTCTACAGTTTTAAGAAAAGTATCTTCTTATATTGATAATTTTAAGAAAAGTAGAGAAGCTATGGATGGTAATGTAACCATCAATAATAGTATTTACGAGGTGGTAACAATGGCTGACGGAAGTAAATATGGGCATGCTTGGGTTGATTGTTCTTGGAAATCAAAGACAGGTGAAACAAGCAAAACTGTAATTTTTAATTCATATACTATTAAAGATGGTAAATTAGTTACTGAGTGGCCAATCTATGATACAAAGGAGTTCGATAAATTGATGAAATAATTTATATAAGTTGATATTTTAGAAAGAGAGCATTTACATGTAATTGCTCTTTTTTTTTATCTCAAAAATATTTTTTAGTATCAAAAAGATACATATATTTATAACATAAAAATAAGCTTATGAAGAAAATCATGCTAACAATAGTCGTTTTATTTGCTATTGTTTCTTTAAACGCACAACAAACTTATATTAAGTATGAGTTTATGAAAGAGCTACCTGGTCAAGACTATGAAAAATTAGAGCAGTCATGGATCAATTATCACAAAGAGCTTATAAAAGCTGGTGCTATTAACTTGCATAGAGTTTGGAAAGTATTGCCAGGAAGCAATGTTGACTATGACTATATTGTAACTACAAGTTATAATAGCTATGCTGATGCACTAGGTTTGGGTAAAAACATATCTACAGATGAGTTTAAGACAAAATATCCCGAAGATTATAAAATAATGGCTAGTACTACATTGTCAACAAGAACAATGGTAAGGAGTTTAATTCTTAAATTAGATTTAGGATTGAGTGATCCTAGTTTTCAAATAGTTCCAGGAAAGAGTATTGGGAATATGGTATTTATAAAGTCAAAGAATGATAAATACGTAAATGCTGAAATTAAATTTAGTAAGAAATGGCATCAATTTTTCATTGATAATAAGAGAAAAGATGCTTTTTATTTTTCAAGTGTAGTAGGAGGTGGTGGTACAGATGTTGACATTTCAAATATCATATCGCATGTATTCAAAAATATAGATCAGTATTCTACACCTAGCATGAATGACTTAAAACCTACAACACAGGAACAAATTGAAATTGATCAATTAGTATCATACAGAGATTTGAAAAGATCAATCATGTTATTGAATGTTATGAATATTGAGAAATAAACGCTTTTTATATAAAATCAAATAAAAAACATGAAAAAAACAATTCTAGTAGCAATGCTTGCTACCACAATCTTTGCTTGTTCTACACCAGGCGAAAAAACTGCTTCTACTGACACTGCTGCTTCTTCATCTAGTTGTGTAAAAGAAGGTCCAGATGTTGATTTAATGAACAAAGCAATTAAAGCCTATAGCGCTGGTGATTGGGCAACATGGTCTTCTTGCTTTAGTGATACAGCTAAATCATGGCATAATGATGATTCAGTTGGATTAAGTGTATCTGATAGAGTTGAAATGTTTAAAAAACAAAGAGAAGGATTTGAAAGTGTTGATGCTGGTACACCTAATTACGAGGTAGTAACAGTAGCGACTGACGACAAGCAATACGAAGGATTCAAATGGGGACATGCTTGGGTGACATTTGTTGGTAAGACTAAAGCTGGTCAAACAATGAAAACTCGTGCTTTTGCTGCTTTTGCTATCAAAGACGGAAAACTTCATTGGGAGCAAGTGATCTATGATGCTAAATAAAAAATAAATCTATGAAAAAAATAATTTTAATAATGGCTACTGCCATTTCATTATTTGCTTGTACAAATCCACAAGCAACAACTAGTACTGGATCAGATGATACAATGATGGCTGAATTTAAAGAAAATGCAAAAGTTGTAGAGTCGGCATTACAAGCATTTGCAAAAAATGACTTAGCTGAATTTGGAACCTATGTTTCTGATACTGTTAAAATTTATGGACCTGGATTTAATGATACTGTAGCTTATACTAAGGCACAATGGATAGAGAGACTTGCTAGTTTTCATACCATACTTAAGGATATTAAAGCAAATATCGGATTAACTTTACCAGGTATGGATACTACAACATTTAAGCCAGATGGTACAGGTGTCAGAACTTATGTAAATTGGCAATCTGAATCAATTATCAATGGTCATAAATACAATAACAAGTTTTATTCAGTGTTTAAATTAAATGCAGATCATAAAATTATTGAAGAAGACCAATTTTTTGATGCAACTGGCTTAGTAGCTGATGCAATGGCGCCAAAAAAGTAAAGTTTAAGTTTATAAAAAATACGAAAAAGGGCCCTTAGCAATAAGGGTCTTTTTTTTATCTTTTACTTTTTCTAAGTTCGTATCTAACTGAATCTGGATAACCAATAGCATCAACGTACATGACTTTTTTATTATTATCAAAATAAAACTTCAAGACCCTTTCTTTAATGATTTCAAATTTATTGACATCTAATCCTGGTTTAGCAGAAGTGGTTACATAAGTAGTGGGTGGAAAAACGCCCCTATTTTGACTAAAATCCATATCTACCTGATAATCATTATTAGTAGTATTATTTTTTTTTGGAGTTCGATTATACGTGCTAAAGTCAAAAAGTAAAACATAGCCTTTTTCATTCAAGGTTTTAGCTTTATATGGGCCTAGTTTTGTCGTTACAAAATCCTCTGATTTGTCCATCCAATTTAAAGTTTGAATTTGAGTCATTGGAATGACTATTTTTTTATAAGGAGAGCAGGCGACTAAAAAAAAGAATATGATCAGTAGTATGTTTTTCATAGTTGAATTCCATTAATTTCTTGAAAAAAGGGATACTGTTAAAATTAAAATAATTGAAGGTTTTGAGTTCCCTTTATAATTTTGTAAAATTACGGATGTTCATGTTTGCTTGTACTTCTAAAACTCTTTATTTACAAATAGTTTAGAAAATAATCTAATTAAATTTATTTTCATCTATTTTAAAATATTTTATTTTCATTTTTGAATCAAAATTGTTCTAATATTATACTCAAATGATTTATTAAAAAAGTAAATTAAAAATTATTTATAGATACTTGTAACTGTATCTATATTAAACCTAAATAAACAATTATGCAAACAATCGGCTTTAAAAAACTAATAAAATCTGTTGCATATTTTTCATTTGCCTTTTTTATTGTAATGATTTTACTTTTAATTGCTGATATTATAAGCCTTCAAAGAACAAAAACTACAAGTGTAAGAATCATAAATGGGAAAGAAGTTCGAAATGTTAAATATCATTAATCATAATAGTCTATACTATTTTTTAAATAAGCTAGAACCAACCCACTTGCTACACTTTCAGCTACAGACATAAAAAAACCCATTGAAAATCAATGGGTTAAGTGTTTTATTGCGGACCGGACGGGACTCGAACCCGCGACCTCCGCCGTGACAGGGCGGCATTCTAACCAACTGAACTACCGATCCAAGAACTCCGGACCTAGTTTCCTATTTCCGGGTTGCAAAGATAAGGGTAAAGAAGTTTTTTAAACAAATCTTTTATTAAAAAAGGTTGTATTATTTTTACACCCCAAACTAAGCTTATGCCAGTATATCCAAATAGACAGTTTTTAGAATTTGAGCAGCCAATTAAGGACTTATATGAACAAATTGATGCAACCAAGAAACTAGCCGAAAAGAACCCTAAAATTGATTTATCTGCAACGGTAGCTCAATTGGAGAAATCTATAGTGGATAAGCGTAAAGCAATCACAGAAAGCTTATCCCCATGGCAACGTGTGCAATTGAGCCGTCATCCTGATAGACCTTATACTTTAAAATACATCCATTTAATGTGCGACAAATTCATCGAATTACATGGTGACCGAAATGTAAAAGATGATAAAGCCATGGTGGGTGGATTTACAGAGTTCAATGGCCAAACGGTGATGATGATTGGTCAACAAAAAGGAAGTAATACCAAGGCTAGACAGATGCGTAATTTTGGGATGGCGAACCCAGAAGGGTATAGAAAAGCCCTTAGATTGATGAAATTGGCCGAAAAATTCAATAAACCAGTTGTTTGCTTAATTGATACTCCAGGTGCATTTCCTGGGCTAGAAGCGGAGGAAAGAGGCCAAGGAGAGGCTATTGCTCGTAATATCTATGAAATGATCCGTCTACAAGTACCTATTGTCATTGTGATCATTGGAGAAGGCGCGAGTGGTGGAGCATTAGGAATAGGTGTGGGAGACAAGACTTTGATGATGGAAAACACCTGGTATACGGTGATTTCTCCAGAAAGTTGTAGCTCCATTTTATGGAGAAGCTGGGATAAAAAAGAATTGGCTGCAGAGCAATTGAAATTGACAGCAAATGATATGAAGGGCTTTGGATTGGTAGATGAGATTGTGCAAGAGCCATTGGGTGGGGCACATTGGGATTATGAAGCCGCAGCCGAGATGCTTAAAAAACAAATTATTAAAGCCTTGGATGAGGTGAAAGATACTGACCCTGCTAAAAGAGTCGAAAATAGAATCGAAAAGTATAGCAAGATGGGCTTCTGGGAAGAGGCTTAATTCAGTTTTTGTTTAATTGCTTGTAATTTCATCAATGCTTCCACTGGTGTAAGGTTATTGATGTCAATACTATCTAATTCTTTACGGATAGATTCAAAAGTTTCTGTATGTGCATCAAATATAGACAATTGAAATTTTTCTGTTGTTGCTTGCACAGTTGGACTAGCTTTTTGTTGGTCCTTATTTTTTAATTCCATTTCTTGTAAAATCGTATTGGCTCTATCCACTAATTCATTGGGCATGCCAGCCATCTTGGCCACATGGATACCAAAACTATGGGTACTACCTCCTTTGGCTAATTTGCGTAAAAAAATAATTTTATTCCCCACTTCTTTATGCGTTACATGGTAATTATGTACACGGGATAATTGTCCTTCTAAATCATTCAACTCATGGTAATGTGTGGCAAATAATGTTTTAGGGCGATGCACAGATTTTTGCAAGTATTCCACAATACTCCATGCAATAGAGATGCCATCATAGGTAGATGTGCCTCTTCCAATTTCATCTAATAAAATTAAACTTCTTGCACTTAAATTATTTAAGATGCTCGCAGTCTCTATCATCTCCACCATAAACGTAGACTCACCTGCATTTAAATTATCACTTGCACCAACACGTGTAAAAATTTTATCCGTTAATGGGATAGAAGCAGCAGAAGCGGGCACAAAGGAGCCCATATGCGCCATTAAAGTAATCAAAGCAGTTTGTCTTAATACCGCACTCTTTCCGCTCATATTGGGTCCAGTAAGAATAATGATTTGTTCTTCGGAAGGATTTAATAAAGTATGGTTGGCAATATAAGGTGTATCTATAGGAAGGGTTTGCTCTATCACTGGATGTCTACCATCGGTGATGGATAAAATGCCATCATCCGTCATTGTCGGTTGACAATATTTATTTTGCTTAGCGATGGTTGCAAAACATAATAAGCAATCTATCACACCCACAAACTGTCCATTGGTTTGAATGGCATTGAGGTCAGATAATATAAGGTCTAATAAATGTTGGTACAACTGTTGTTCCAATGCAAAAATCTTATCCTCTGCGCCTAATATTTTTTCTTCGTATTCTTTTAGTTCTGGTGTGATATATCTTTCGGCAGTGGTTAAAGTTTGTTTGCGAATCCAATCAGCAGGTACTTTATTTTTATGTACATGGGTTACTTCTAAATAATAACCATACACATTGTTATAACCAATTTTTAAAGAACTTATACCAGTGCGCTCTGCTTCTTTATTTTGTAATTGAGTTAAGTATTCCTTGCCGCCACTTGATATATTTCTTAGTTCATCTAATTCGGTGGATACGCCATTTTTTATAAATCCGCCTTTCATGATAGTAGCAGGAGGCTGCTCCATGATATGGTATTGAATCGCATCAATCGTCTTTTGACAAACGACTAAGTTGGTTGCAAGTTGTTTTAAGTAAGGGTTGGTGCTTGGTGTTAATGTTGTTTTAATAGTAGCAACTGCAGTCAATGATTTTTCTAATTGTACCAACTCTCTTGGTTGAATTTTTCGACTTGCTAATTTACTCGTTAATCTTTCTAAGTCGCCACAAGATTCAATAGTTTCATGTAAAGTGGTAGCAGTTTCTTTTGCATCTATAAAATAGGCGACTGCACTTAGTCTTTGGTTGATTTGTTCCAAAGATTGTAAAGGGAAAATCAACCAACGTTTTAATAATCTAGCACCCATCGGACTCTTAGTGGCGTCCATGATATCTATCAATCCTTTTTGTCCTGCTCCATTACCAATTAATTCTAAATTACGAATGGTGAATTTATCCATCCATAAAATTTCATTGCGGTCTATGCGGCCAATGGTATGTATATGTTGCAGATGAGGATGTTCCGTTTCTTTCAAATAATGAAGGATAGCGCCTGCTGCGATAATACCTAATTTTTGAGATTCAATACCAAAACCTTTTAAGCTCGAAGTCTGAAATTGTTTTAATAAAAGTTCTGTAGCAAATGCTTCATCAAAAATCCAGCTGTCTAAACCATAGGTATAAAATCCAGTTCCAAAATTTTCTTTTAATGCGTTTTGGTAATTTTTAGGGTAGAGGATTTCTGCAGGTTGCAAACTTTGCAATAATTTATCTAAGTATTCTACATTACCTTCTGCAATTAAGAACTCACCAGTAGTGATGTCTAAGAATGCGATACCACCTTGCTCATTTTCTACAAATAATGCAGCTAAAAAATTATTTTGTTTATGCTCCAATAATTTATCGTTGGTGGCAATCCCAGGTGTCAACATATCTGTCACACCTCTTTTCACAATCCCCTTGACTGTTTTTGGGTCCTCTAATTGATCGCAGATAGCAACTCGATGTCCCGCCTTGACCAATTTATGTAAATAAGTATCCAATGAATGATGGGGGAAACCAGCAAGTTCACTTGAGGAGGCCGCTCCATTGTTTCTTTTGGTTAAAGTAATCCCTAAAACCTTAGAGGCAATCACCGCATCCTCTCCAAATGTCTCATAAAAATCACCCACCCTAAAGAGTAAAATAGCATCTGGGTATTTTTGTTTAATAGCCCGATGCTGTTGCATTAGAGGAGTTTCTGAACTTGATTTTGACATGGGTGACAAACCTACATAATTTTTTAATATTTGAAAAGCTTACTTTTGCACTATGCGTAAATTAAGCATGGAGGAATTGGGGAGAAAGTCGGTCGAGGACTTTAAACTAGCGGACAAAAAGCCATTGGTGGTAGTGATGGATAATATCCGTAGCATGCACAATGTGGGCAGTGTCTTTAGAACAGCAGATGCATTTTTAATCAGTGGGATTTGTCTATGTGGTTTCACGCCTCAGCCACCGCATCGCGACATCCATAAAACAGCTTTAGGGGCCACAGATTCAGTGGATTGGTTGTATTATGAAAATACGGTTGACGCTGTATTGGCTTTAAAAGAAAGAGGCTATAAAGTGCTTGCGATTGAACAAACAGAGGGGAGCATCATGCTGGATCAATATGTAGACAAGCATCTACCAACAGCATTTGTTTTTGGTAATGAAGTTGACGGGGTAAGCGATGAAGTGCTTCAAGTATGCGATGGGGTGATTGAAATACCACAATGGGGGATGAAGCATTCATTGAACATTTCTGTGGCTGCAGCTGTTGTATTGTGGGAGTTTGTTAGAAAAGTAGATTAGATTTTAAATATGAGTACAGTTAAAAATTATTTGAGTTTAGTGAAGTTTTCACATACCATTTTCGCAATGCCATTTGCGTTAATCGGTTTTGTGCTAGGCATCGCTGCTTTAAAAAATAACAATATTTATTTACAAACCAACGAAGTAATTATTCGTTTTTGCTTAGTGCTAGTTTGTATGATCACAGCTAGGTCTGCTGCGATGGGATTCAATCGTTATTTAGATCGTCATTTTGATCAATTAAATCCAAGAACAGCAATACGCGAAATTCCTGCTGGCATCATCAAAGCCGAGAAAGCATTGGGTTTTGTAATTGTGAATGCATTGATTTTCATCATCGCTACTTATTTTATCAATCCAATTTGTTTTTACCTATCGCCAGTTGCTTTATTTGTGATTTTATTTTATAGTTATACAAAACGTTTTACTTATTTATGTCATTTGGTATTAGGGGTAGGACTCTCCTTAGCACCTATTGGCGCGTATTTAGCGGTAACTGGGGTATTTGATATACTGCCACTCCTTTTTTCTTTTGCGATTATTTTTTGGGTGAGTGGTTTTGATATTATCTATTCATTACAGGATGCTGAATTTGATAAATCACTTGCACTTTACTCTATGCCAAGTCATTGGGGGGTTGAAAAGGCTTTAAGTATATCTAGGGTATTTCATTTTTTTTCGGGCGTATTTTTATGGACAGCCTATTTTATAGGGGATTTCCATTGGTTGTATTTAATTGGGTTATTGGTGTTTAATATTTTATTGATTTATCAACAAAGTATTGTGAAGCCAAATGATTTGTCCAAAGTAAATTTGGCTTTTATGACGGCGAATGGCATAGCAAGTATTGTCTTTAGTATCTTTGTGATTACTGGAATTATTTTATCAATTTAAAGAATACCAATTGGCAAGAATCATTTGCATAGATTACGGGGGAAAGCGATGTGGATTGGCAGTGACTGATCCCTTTCAAATGATTGCGACTTCGCTCGTCACGGTAGATACTAAAAGTTTATATACTTTTTTAGTCGACTATATGGCCAAGGAACCAGTTGAGTTAATTTTAATTGGTGAGCCATTGAACTTAGATGCATCTCCAACCCATGCCACTCCCTTGGTTAAAAAAGCCATACTTGAACTCACCGAAAAGTTCCCTACTATTCCCATTCAAACGGTGGATGAGCGATTTAGTTCAAAAACAGCTGTGCGGGCCATGATCGAAATGGGTATGAAAAAGAAAGACCGTCAGGTGAAGCAGAATGTAGATTTAATTGCTGCGACCATCCTGCTTCAAGAATACCTCAATCATAAGGATCTAATGCCTTAGGGAAAGCTGAATCTATTTACGACCTATTTATTGTAACTTTGCACCCATAATTGAACTTCTATGACCTTACCAATTGTAGCCTATGGTGCTGCCGTTTTAAGAAAAGTGAGTGCGCCTATCAATGCGGATTATCCCAATTTGACCAAGCTTATCGAAGATATGTGGGAAACCATGTACGATAGTAATGGGGTAGGTCTTGCTGCACCTCAGATCAATCGTGCCATCAGGTTGTTTGTAATGGATAGCCAACAAATATTTGAGAACGCCGAACCAGGGGATGCAGCCTATCCAGATGCACCAGGTATCAAAGCGGTTTTTATCAATGCCGAAATTATTGAATTAAGTGGCAATGAATGGGTCTACAATGAAGGTTGTTTGAGTATCCCAAAAATTAGAGAAGATGTTTTGAGACATGAGAAAGTGACAATGAAATACATGGATGAAAATTTTGTAGAACATGCAGCTACTTTTGATGGCATGACTGCGCGTATCATTTTACATGAGTATGATCATATTGAGGGCAAGCTATTCATTGATTATATTAAGCCACTCAGAAAAAAAATGTTACAGGGTAAATTGAATGATATTCACAAAGGCAAAGTAAGAGTGGATTATAAAATGACTCAAATAAAATAAGCATGCGTTCAATTCTATTCATAATGTGCATGACCCTTGTAGGCCAATCTTGGGCGCAGGATACGACATTGAATATCGAAAACCAGACATTTACATTAGCAGATGCGATTGTTAGAAATAATTTTGAGTATAGGGACATTTTAGCAAAAATAAAGCGCGATACCAGTTTTTATAAAGCATTCAAAACCTTAAGGACAATAGGATACAGCTCGTTCAATCATATCGAGATGTATGATAAGAACCAAAAGATGGAAGCCTCTTTGGATAGTCGCACCCGTCAAAATAGACTTGGGGACTGCAGAACAATGGATGTGATTGAAGAAAAAACATTTGGGAAATTAAGAGATAGTAAAGGTGACTATAATTATGTCACACCTTCCTTATACGCAAGTTTATTTTTTACCAAAGGAACAATATGCGGTGAAACCAATATTGTAAAAGGTAAAAAAAGAACTATTCAAGGTTCCGGTATTGAAAAAGCGAAAGAACAATTGAAGATGTTGTTTTTCAATCCTGGTGAAAAAATTCCAGGCATACCAATGATTGGAAATAAATTAGATTTATACGACGATAACGCACATGAGTTATATACCTACAGGCTAGATTATGTAGACTACCATGGTAAATTGGCTTATGTATTTGAGATCAAGCCTAAAGAAGATCTTGGATTTTTTGCAAAAGACAGGGTGGTGGTAGATCAAATGATTACTTGGTTTAACCCAAGCACATTGGAAGTATTAGGACGTAATTACTCATTGAGCTACAAAGCCGGGGTCTATGATTTTAATGTACAAATGGAAGTAGAAATGACCTACACAAAGAATGGTCTTTTAGTTCCTAAAATTTTAAGGTATAAGGGAGATTGGGATGTCGTATTCAAAAAGAGAGAGCGTGGGCTATTTACAGCAACACTATTTGATTTTAAAGTAGGCGAATAAACAAAGGGGAAAAAACTAGTACTAGTAAAATTAAATTCCCTAGTGTTGTAAGAAACTTCCTTCAATATATTTTACCACTTCAACTAAGCTTCCGGTTTCTTTAAACACTTTCAATTGTCTATCTGCGCCAGTGCCCTTGGTAAAAATGTCTTGTACTTTCTCAATATGTTTTCTGCTTCCTAAATCATCTACTACGCCGTCTACAAATTCAAGTAATTCGTCAATCAACTCTTTCACAGGTACTTCTTTTTCTTTCCCAAAGTCAATGAGTAATCCATCTATACCATAGCGGCTTGCACGCCATTTATTTTCATTGATCAATGCACGTTGGTAATTGATGAAATTGATATTCTGCCTTCTGAGTGTATAAATTTTAGCACATAAAGCTTGGAATAATGCTGCAATGGTTGCTGTTTCTTGCACGGTCATAGGTACGTCGCAGATTCTAAATTCAATGGTGTTGAACACTGGATGTACCCTTAAATCCCACCATATTTTTTTAGCATTGTCGATACAATTGGTTTTGATCAACAATTGGATAAAACTTTCATAAGCTTCGATGCTTTCAAAATAGTCTGGGATTCCAGTTCTTGGAAATTTATCAAAAATTTTAGAGCGGTAAGATTTATACCCAGTATTACTTGATTCCCAAAAAGGGGAGTTGGTGCTCAATGCATAAATATGAGGCAGAAAATACCTAGCTGTATTGGCAATATGAATGGCCATACGGCGATCCTCCATTCCAACGTGCACATGTAGACCAAAAATCAAATTACTCCTTGCAGCCTGCTGTAATTCGTTTAATAGCGCTTGATACCTGCTTTGGTCCGAGATTAATTGGGTTTCCCATAAACTAAAAGGGTGGGTACCTGATGCACCAATACTATATCCTAATTCTTTTGCGATGGAAGATACAGATGTCCTTAGTTCAAATATTTCTTGATAGGCGGCTTCTACATCCTGACAAATGCCCGTTCCAACTTCGACGACAGCCTGGTGCATTTCGGCCTTGATCTTATCTTTAAATACTTTCTCTCCTTCATTGACAATAGCTTGCTGATGGCTCTTTAATTCCTTGGAAGCAGGGTCTAATACCATGTACTCTTCCTCAATACCAATTGTAAACTGTGTTAAATTTTGGCCCATACGCCCTGAAATTACAAATAATTTTAAGATGTTACACAATACATTTCAAAAAAAATGCCCTCCAATTTGGAGGGCATTTTTATAGGTCTATATTAGATCTTTAATTTGTTCCATTAAAACTTGAAACGTAAACCTAATTGGCTTACCCAACGAGCACTGAAACTTGGTTGAACACTAGAACTAATACCCCATGGTGTGTTATTTCTAACTGGAGAAAAGCTATAGCTAGGAACAGTTGAACCTGTATTACCTTGGTACTTTATGATAGATGTTTGATCGTTCGACATAAAGTAGGTTCTCCCCCAGTTTCTATTCAACATATTGGTGAAGTTAAATACATCGTATGTTAATTGGAATTGGTATTTCTTATTAAATACTTTCACGTTGAAATCTTGTAAAAATTTCACATCGATAATATTTGTAAAAGGTAATCTAGCACCATTTCTTTCTGCATATTTACCTCTGTTTTTACTTAAGTAATTGTCTTGAGCAATATAGTCTTCCAATGCAGCTGCTTGTTGAGCAGGAGATAATGGGTAAGAACTATTGGTTACAAAAGTCATTCCTTTAATTTGATCAACAGTAGGGATAAAGATTAAATCATTTGTTTCAGCTGCACTTTGATCTCTAACTGGACCAGTCGCATATACATAACTGAATGGGTTGCCAGACTGTCCGTTGTATACCAAACTAAAGGTAGAAGCTAAAGCACCTTTTGCATAAGTGAATTTCTTAGCAATAAAAGCACTTACTCTATGACCTAAGTCAAAGTCTGATCTTGATCTCTGAACATCATTTCTGCCATTTACAGTCTCCATAAATCTCCATTGAGAGTTATTTTGGCTAGAAGTTGGCTCATTCGTTACAAAAGATGATCCATAAGTGTAGAATGCGTTAAAAGAGAATCCATCTGACCAAGACTTATCAATAGAAGCAGTGAAATTATATGCAAATCCAGAACGACGGAAGAATGGCTGGTTCTCTAATAAGTAAATACCTGTATAAGGGTTAGATCCTGCATTTATGCCTGATCCTGCTGGGTAACCAATACGCTTTGAAAAATCATAAATAAGTCTATTGTCAGGTCCAGCTAATCTGCCAAGTGGAGGGTTGATATCTAATCTTCTGTAGTAGATTTCATTGATATTTTTACTCAAACTTCCTTCCACTGTGATAGACCAATTGTCCTTTAATTTTTTATCAATAGCCAATGAAGCACGGAATAGTTTTGGCAATCTGAAATCTGTAGAAATCAAGTCCATCTGACCTTTTGCAGCAGCTGTACTTAAACCTAAATCTGCAGCAGTGTATTGACCGAATGGATTAGGTCTGAAATTAACCCTTAATCTCGCGATGTCAGTTGCGCCTATAACTTGTAGACCACCCACTGATTGACCATTGTTATTGAATACGCCACCAGGCCATACCAATGGTACACGTCCTGTGAACATACCCAATCCTCCACGGAATGTGATATTTTCTTCTGGCATTTTATAAGTAAATCCAACTCTTGGAGAGATCGAAATTTTTGGATCAGGAATTGATCCAGATCTTGCACCATTAAAATCATACAATCTAACCGTGTTGAAATTGAAATACATATCTTCTAATGGAGTAGATAAGAATTTAGTATAATCTGCTCTAATACCATAGTTCACAGTTAAATTATCAGAATATCTGATTTCATCATTGATGAAAGCACTTCCTCTGCCTGTATAAAAACTAGCAGCCGCTTTGGTGTTGTCTCCAGTTGTTTGATCCAATAAAGAGAATGAGCGGAAATATTCAATAGGTGCTTTTTCTGTCATGAAATCACTTAATGAACTGAATCTATAAGAACCAAAGTTTTGACGAATAAATACATTGTAAGACTTACTCAATTCATAATCCACTCCTACTGTAAATGCATGCTTGTTCACATTGAACTTGTAGAAGTCTAAGAAGTTCCAGTTGGTTTGCTTCAATAAATTGGCTGTAGAGAATTCTTCAGAACCAAAAATCATTTGTCCAACTGTACCATCTAAAATTGTAACACGAGGGAATGGGTCGCCAATTTGACTTCTATCATCTACTACACCAGTGTATGTAAATAACATTTTGTTACTAGAACCATTTTTAAATGCTGTTTTTAATTCAGCAGACAATGAATTGGTTTTATTTGGATATACAACACCATTGTTATAGAAGTTCACTCTAGAAGAGCTAGATGTATTGGTTGAAAAATTAGTTGTTTCATTATAACGGTATGATAAACTGAACTTGTTCATTGGATTAATATTCCAATCGATCTTTGTTGCTAATCTTTTTGCACTTGTAGTTACAGCATTGTCTTGGTAACCACCTACATCATATCCGTACTTTGTTTTTACAAAGTCAACTAATTTATCAATATCTGCTTTTCCGCTTGCACCTCTGTAACCGCTGATATCAAAAGGTTGAGGTCTTTCGTTTTCAATAGTTTCAAAGTTAACAAAGTAGAATAATTTATTTTTAACAAGCGCACCACCAACACTTCCACCCATAGTCTTTGCAGCGAAAGGATTTAACTTAGTAGCTAATTCTTTCGCCCCTGTAGGTGTTTTACCCGTTAAGTTTTGGTTTTGTGTGAATGAGTATACTGTTCCAGTCACTTTATTAGTTCCACCTTTTGTTGTTGCATTGATACCACCACCAGTAAAGTTACCGATAGATGCATCAAAAGGAGAAATCATCACTTGGAATTGATCTACCGCATCGATAGAAATTGGACCAACACCTGCTTGTCCACCATTGGTACCACTTGCACTTAAACCGAATTGGTCATTGTTTACAGCACCATCAATATATAAAGAGTTGAAACGGTTGTTTTGACCAGCAATAGATACACCAGCTAAATCAGATTGGTTACCTGTAAATTTAACAGTTGGACTAAAACGTAAGAAATCTTGAACGTTTCTTCCTACTGTTGGTAGGTTGTCTATTTTATCACGACCGATGATGGTTTGGGTACCACCTCTAACTGATAAATCTGAACCTCTTTTTGTAGTAGATACAGTGACATCTTTTAATTTGTCAATTTTAGAAGATAAGATGATATCTAATCTAACCGCATCACCTAATGACACATAGATTTCCTCTCTCTTTTCTGATTGATAGTTTACATAAGATATAGTTACGGCATATGGTCCACCTGGTTGCACGTTACTTACATCAAAAAATCCAGTCTTTCTTGTTTGTGCATTGTACACTGTTCCAGTAGGTACATGTAATACAGAAATTGTTGCACCGACAAGCACTTCACCATTGTCAGCTTTTACAGATCCGCTGATGCTACCAGTGGTGTTTTGAGCAAATGTCAAAGCTGGTAAAAGAAGCATTGCGATTGTAAACTGTAGTAATTTTTTACTAAGCATATTTGTTGTTTTATTTAGTATTGCAAAGAAACTAATAATCCTTGATATGATTTTGTGTATTTCTTAACAATTTGTCATAAAATAAATTATCAACAACTTATGTATGGTATAAATATTTAATATGTATATTATTTTAGAATTTCTATATCAAAATCAATGATTTAATCCTAAAATCCTAACGATGGTAGGAGTTTTCAGTTTCATTTTCACGCTCTTTATCGTAGGCCTTAATGATTGCTTTTACCAATTTGTGACGTACTACATCCTCCTCGTCTAATTGTATATGTGCAATGCCTTCGATATTTTGTAAAATTCTGACTGCTTTCTCTAATCCACTCTTTTGATTGCGTGGTAAATCTACCTGAGTAGGGTCACCTGTGATAATGGCTTTTGCATTGGCGCCAATACGCGTTAAAAACATTTTTATTTGTAAATCGTTTGCGTTTTGTGATTCATCTAAAATAATAAATGCATTGTCCAAAGTTCGCCCACGCATATAAGCAAGTGGTGCAATTTCGATTGTTCTAGATGACATATAATAGGCTAATTTATCTGCCGGAATCATGTCATCTAATGCATCGTATAAAGGTCTTAAATAAGGATCAATCTTTTCTTTCAAATCACCAGGCAGAAAACCTAAATTTTCTCCAGCTTCTACTGCGGGTCTTGTAAGAATTATTTTTTTAACCAATTTATTTTTTAATGCGCGAACGGCTAAGGCAACAGCAGTATAAGTTTTACCAGTACCTGCTGGTCCAATAGCAAACACAATATCATTTTTGTCTGCAGATGTAACCATCTTTTTTTGATTGGCAGTTCTGGCTCTTACTGTTTTTCCATTGGGACCAAGGACTAATATTTCGTTTGGATTTTGGTCTATAAAATTATCAATTACTTCGGCATCATCTCCGCCTAAAATTTGTTCAAAATAATTTTCACTTAAGTGTCCATTGCGTTCCATGTATTGAATGACCAATTCAATTTTTTCTTTTGCGATATCTATTTGTTCTGGTGCACCACTTAATTTGATTTGGGTGCCACGTGATAAAATTTTAAGGAGTGGGAATTTCTTTTTTAAGAGATCAAATTTATTATTGTTAACACCAAAAAAATCAATTGGATTAACAGATTCTAGGTTGATGATGGTTTCAGTCAATGTAGTAGGTTTTATGGGTTAAGAA
>JBILIU010000023.1:0-16468 GCA_044368905.1 Sediminibacterium sp.
TCCTTTACCTGAATGATGGGTTCTTTCATGAATACTTGTATTAAATCGTTCTTTAGCAAAAATAACCTAACTAACTTATATTTGCCCTATCAAAATTAGCTTTATGAAGGTAGGTATTTTAGGCGGTGGACAATTGGGAAGGATGCTTTTACAAGCAGCAGCAAACTATGATTTAACGACCTATGTATTAGAGCAAGATCCCAACTGCCCAGCAGCGCACTTATGCCACCATTTTACAACTGGAGATATTTTAGATTACGATACGGTGTATCAATTTGGAAAGCAATTAGACGCTTTGACCATTGAGATTGAAGCTGTAAATGTGGATGCATTAACACAATTAGAAAAAGAAGGCGTTAAAATATATCCAACCCCAGCTGCTATTAGAACCATTAAAAATAAAATTGCTCAAAAACAATTTTATGCAGACAATGAAATTCCAACTGCCAATTTCGTAATCACACATACAGCCGAAACGATTCAGCAACATGTAGATTTATTACCAGCAGTACACAAATTAGCCGAGGGCGGATATGATGGTAAAGGTGTTCAAGTGATTGAAGATGAAAAAGCCATTGCATTGGGCTTTAATGCGCCTGCTGTTTTAGAAGAAAAAGTAAAGATTTTAAAAGAATTGGCGTTGATTGTTGGCATGAATGCAAAAGGCGAAACAGTGATCTTCCCTCCTGCCGAAATGGTTTTTGACCAAGTGTATAATTTATTGGACTACCAATTAAGTCCTGCAAAAATAGAAGAGAAGCAACTTTGGAAAGCAGAAGCGATTGCAAGAAAAGTGGTACAATCTTTAAAGAGCCCTGGGCTTTTTGCGATTGAATTATTTGTAGACCAACAAGGAGAAATTCTTGTCAATGAAACGGCACCAAGAGTGCATAATAGCGGACACCATACCATTGAAGCCAATTACTGTAGTCAATATGATATGTTATTAAGAATCATTTTGGGTTATCCATTAGGCAACCCTGCTCCTATTTTGCCAAGTGCGATTGTGAATCTAATTGGTGCAGAAGGTTATAGTGGTGAAGTAGTGTATGTTGGCTTAGACGAAGTGCTGAAGATGGACAATGTGTTTGTACACCTATATGGTAAAACCACTACAAAACCTGGACGCAAAATGGGCCATGTGACCATTATAAGCAATGATTATATGGACTTAACGCATAAGGCTAATAAAATCAAGCATACCCTCAAAGTCATTTGTAAATAGGATCTTACTTATTCTCCACTTGATAAACTTGATGCCTTAGGCTTTGTGTCAACCAGTTTTTTCTTCACAGCAAGGTTTCTGAAATAACCAATCCCAATAATACTCTTAGTTTGTAAACCAGGTGATTTTTTATTTGGCCCAAATATGCGGATCTTATCATCATAAATCAAATCCAAACTATAGGTCGCTGAAAAGTTTTTATTGATTTTGAATGTAAATAAATTGGTCATGAAAAAATTGATATTCTCAGGTTTATCATAATAATTAGAGAAGAAATCCGCACGACCTCTGTAATAAATATTTGTGGCTATGGCTTTACTATAGTTTACAGTCACAAATAAACCTGTTTCTCTTTTGATCATCCTTCCTGTATCCACACCGTATTTACCTAAGTTGGATAATGTTTTATTTAAAACCAATGTAGTTCTTGATGTCAAAGGAGAAAAGAAAATCGAAAAATTATTATCAGGCTTATAATCCAAACCTGCAGAAATAATCATGTATGCTGGTGCAAAAAACGAAGAGGTGAAATTTGCTTTCGTTCCACTAAAACTATAACCATCAAAAAGCTGAGAACGAAAATTAAATAAACCAGAGACATACCATTTTCCCACTGTGTCCATCTTATAACCATATTTACTTAGTAAGTCTAATCGGTCATCATTCTTACGGCCGCCCTGAGAGGTGGACTGAACAAATCCAAGATTGACATCTAAATTATTGTCCCAAGATTGACGTTCTTTTTTATAAAAGGCAAAATAATTAAAGAAACTATTGATCGTCATATTGAAATTATCTCCTCCAGCAGCCCAATTACTCAATGAACTTTGTGATACATTTAAATTGTACAAACCCCCATGCTTCCAGTTCCAATTACTCGTATCGGTATCTTTTTTAATACTTCTTGAGGTCTCAGATCTCAATTTTGCCACCACCAAGTCTTGCGCATGTAAGCTGTTAAAGCAAAAAACAGTCAATAATAAAAGTACTCCTTTGAGCATGGGCAAATTTTTATAAATATACAAACTACTCAATAATCGATTGATTAATAGGTTGATATAAAATTTATTACAATATAAGTTATATGATTTTAATCATTTGTATATCAAAGGATTAGGAAATTTGTCTGACAAGTTGACACATAAAAATATTTTGACTAAGTTTGCAGTTCAAATTAAGTGCATGGAATCCAATTTACTCATAGATCAAACCCAAGATGAAGCAAGACAAGGCGAAGCCTATGCGAGCCAGGCTAGTTCGGGGGTATTCCAAAAGCATTTCTATATAGAGAGTTATGGCTGTGCAATGAACTTTGCTGACAGTGAAGTGGTTGCGGCTATATTAGAACAGAACGGTTTTGGGGGCACTAAAAATATTGAAATTGCAGATTTAATCCTGATCAATACTTGCTCTATTCGTGAGAAAGCCGAGCTAACCATTCGCAAGCGATTGACTGAATTTAGAAGGTTAAAACAAGCTAACCCAGGTGTATTAGTAGGTGTACTGGGTTGTATGGCAGAAAGATTGAAAGCGCAATTATTAGAAGAAGAAAAATTGGTAGACTTAGTGGTTGGGCCGGATGCTTATAGAACCCTACCCGATTTGATTGCCGAAGCTGGTACTGGACAAAAAGCGGTAAATGTTTTATTGAGTAGAGACGAAACCTATGGTGATATTGCACCTGTAAGACTAGACAATAATGGCATCAGTGCTTTTGTTTCCATCATGCGTGGATGTAATAATATGTGTAGTTTCTGTGTAGTGCCTTTCACAAGAGGCCGAGAGCGAAGCAGAGATGCCTATTCTATTCTTGCAGAATGTAAAGACTTATTTGAAAAAGGCTATAAAGAAGTGGTTTTATTAGGTCAAAATGTAGACAGTTATTATTGGAGCAATCCAGAAAATAATGCAACCACTACATTCGCTATGTTATTAGAAGAAGTGGCACAAATTGACCCAAGCCTTCGTGTTCGTTTTAGCACTTCTCATCCCAAAGATATTACGGACGAAGTTTTACATACCATTGTCAAGTATGATAATATTTGCAAACACATCCACTTACCTGTCCAAAGTGGCAGTTCAAGAATGTTACAATTGATGAATAGAACTTATACCAGAGAGTGGTATATGGCCAAGATTGACCGCATTCGTGCCCTCTTACCAAACTGCAGTATTACTTCGGATATCATTGCTGGTTTTTGTACCGAAACTGAGGAAGATCATCAAGACACGATTAGCTTGTTGCGATACGCGAATTATGATTTAAGCTATATGTATTTTTATTCTGAACGTCCAGGTACATTGGCTGCAAGAAGGTATGAAGATGATATTGATTTAGTGACTAAAAAAAGAAGGTTGCAAGAAATTGTAGATGTGCAGTGGACACTCTCCAATGAAAGCAATAAGCGAGATGTGGGAAGCGTATTTGAGGTATTGATTGAAGGAAATAGCAAGCGGAATGAAGCAGAATGGATGGGACGAACTAGTCAAAATAAAGTCGTTGTTTTTCCGAAAGGTAATTTCAATTATCAAAAAGGTGACTATGCACAAGTGAAGATTCAAGATTTTACAAAAGGTACTTTATTAGGAGGGATCATTTAATTTATTTTAATTTAATTTATTCATGCCATGGATTTACAATCATTAAAAAATAGATTCAGTATCATTGGCAACACGCCCTTACTGAATCATGCATTAAATACTGCAGAGCAGGTTGCTGCAACAGATTTAACCGTGCTTATTGTGGGTGAAAGTGGTGTTGGTAAAGAAGTTTTTTCTCAAATCATTCATAGCTTATCCTCCCGAAAACACAATCCATTCATTGCTGTTAACTGCGGTGCAATTCCAGAAGGCACCATTGATTCGGAATTATTTGGACATGAGAAAGGTTCATTCACAGGTGCTGTAGATAGCCGTAAAGGTTATTTTGAAACAGTGAATGGTGGTACGATTTTTTTAGACGAAATTGGAGAAATGCCCTTGGGTACGCAGGCAAGATTATTGCGTGTGTTAGAGACAGGTGAATTCATTCGTGTAGGTTCTTCAAAAGTGCAAAAAACAGATGTGCGTGTGATTGCTGCAACCAATAGAGAATTGATTGAGTTCACAGAAAAAGGAAGATTTAGAGAAGATTTATATTATAGATTGAACACCGTGCCTATTCGTGTTCCATCATTAAGAGACCGTAAAGAAGATATCCCTTTATTATTTAGAAAATTCGTGGTGGATTTTGCTGAAAAATATAAGACCAAACCTATTTATTTAGACGAAGAAGCCAGAGGACTTTTAACTGCATATGGTTGGCCGGGCAATGTGCGTGAATTAAAAAATATTGCAGAGCAAATTTCTGTATTGAGTAAAAACGACCATATAGATGCAGCGCAATTGAATTCGTTTTTACCAAAACATACAGCAAATAAAATGCCAATGGTAACAGGCACGCCTGTTGGTGAATTTGCCAATGAACGTGAAATTTTATACAAGCTCTTTTTTGACATGAAAAAAGATGTCAACGAGTTAAAGAAAATGTTTTTAGAGATTTTACAGAACCCAAGTTTATCTGGGCAAGCTGCACACTTTACAAAAGAAGCCATCATCAATGAATTAAAGGAAGACATTGGCCCATCGAACAGTCCAATCTCTAATGTGAATATCCCAAGTAATGCAATGCAATTGCCAAATCATCAACCAGTGATTATTGACAATGACTTGCAGAACCATTATGAAATAGAGGAGTCTTTAAATATCATGGATAAAGAAAAAGAACTAATTTTAAAGGCACTTAAAAAACATAGAGGTCGTCGTAAAGATGCGTCTACAGATCTTGGGATAAGTGAAAGAACATTGTACAGAAAAATTAAAGAATACGACATTGAAGAATAAATTTTACATATTAAGCTGCATCAGCCTTTGCTTCTTATTTACTTCTTGTGGTATCTATAGTTTTAAAGACGCAATGATTCCTGACGATGTCAAGACAGTTAAGATTGGGTTTATTGACAATAGGGCAAAATATGTCAATCCACAGTTAGCGCCCATGCTGACTGATAAAATTTTACAAAAAATTATTGGCCAAACTAAATTAACCAGAACCAATAGTGACGATGCACATTATCAAATTTTTGCCACCATCACCAATTACGATCCTTCACAAACAGTTGGTGTGAGTGGACAAGCAGCTGCAAGTAATAGATTGACTGTGACTGTGCATGTCGTTTTGAAAAAGACATTGGAAAATAAAGAACTTGAATTTGACGTATCTCGTAATTTTGACTTTTCAGCCAATCTTACTTTGAATCAAGCAGAGAGTCAGTTAATGGATGAAATAATTCGAAGCATCACGGATGATATTTTTAATCAAATTTTTTCAAACTGGTAAGCATGAGTGCAGTAATGATCAACGATATAGTGAAACAATGGACTGGACAAGCTTCATTAGAAGCCATAGAAGCAGATACCCTTGAAAAATACGCATTGGATCATCCCTATGCACCAAGTTTGCAATTTCTACTGGCAAAGAAATACCAGATGATTGCCTCCCCTCTTTTGGATGCGCAATTATCTAAAGCAACAGCCTATTTCCCATCTAGTCTTCATTTACATTGTTTGATGCATCAAATTGGTCAGGCCAATGAACATGCCCCTGCAGATGCCAAATTAAATAGCATACTCGACCAACAAGTAGCTCAATTCAATGAAGAAGTGGGTGATTCAGCAGCCTTGGATTATGAGAAAGAAACAGCAGCAAGCCTTCAGAAAGACTATTTTGCCGCACAAGGCATTGAATTAGACCTCTCTAAGCTCCCGCAAGATAAATTTACCCAGCAGCTTAGAAGTTTTACTGCCTGGCTTAAAGTGATTAAAAACAAGGATGGTGTAGACCAAGGCGACCAAATTGCTGCATTAGCCCCAGATCAGGAGCAAATCATTGCTCAAATTGCCGAAAAAGCCAATGTTCCAGCCGATATTTTAACCGAATCCATGGCTGAAATATGGGAAAAACAAGGGAATTGGAGGAAAGCCATTGCCACCTATGAAAAATTAAGTTTTATTTTTCCTGAAAAATCCGTTTATTTTGCATCCCGTATTGAACATTTAAAAAATAACAAATGATAACTTTCTTTTTAATATTAATCGTAGTAGCCTGTCTTGCTTTAGGATTCATGGTATTGATCCAAAACCCAAAAGGTGGTGGATTAAACGCCAATGTTGGTGGTTTGAGTAATAATTTCATGGGCGTAAAGCAAACTACTGACGTACTTGAAAAAGGTACTTGGATTTTCGCATCTGTTATTGCAGTTTTAGCGATCACGTCTACCCTATTTTTAAGTGGAACCTCTAGCAATGGAAACAGCGTAATAGATAAGGTGAATACTTCAACTACTACTAGTCCAGCAACGCAAATGGCTCCTCCTCCTCCACCGCCGCCAGCTGCTGTGGATTCGAACAAAAAGTAATTCAATAAGAATGTGATTACATTCTGTTAACATAGAATTTTTCCCCACCATCCCAATGGTGGGGATTTTTATTGTATTTTAGTTGATATGAAAAAACTAGTTTCAATTTTAATTAGTGTTATTGTTTTTTATCTATTCTTTATTGTGCTTATTAAGAGCACCAATTTTAAAGGAGAGCAAGTCTATGTTCATTACAATAATGAAGGATTGACTCAATTTGCAGATAGTTTGGTGGCTAAAAAAATCATCTTCGAAAAAACTAGTTTTTTACTAATTGCTAAAGTATTTAAGGTAGAAGACAAGATCAAGCCAGGCAAATTCCTTGTGAAAAAGAAAACCAATGTGCTTGATCTCATAAGGATGTTAAGAAACAATCGACAAGCGACTGTAAAACTGGTTTTGAATAAGGTGCGAACAAAAGGAGAATTTGCAAAACTAATTGCAACAGCTTTCGACAAAGACAGTGCTGCAGTGATGACCTTTTTAAGCAGCAACGATTCTTTAAAGGCTTTTGATACAGACACCACGCAACTATTCACATTACTCATTCCAAATACTTATGAGTTTTATTGGAGTAGTTCAATGGCTAAAATTTTAGGTAAATTACAAAAGGAGCAAATTTATTTTTGGAGTCAAAATAACCGAATTCAAAAAGCTGCATCAAAAGGTATGGGTCAAGATCAAATTTATACTTTAGCTTCGATTGTAGAAGAAGAAACCAACTATGACTCAGATAAATCCTTGATTGCAAGTGTTTACCAAAATAGATTAATTAAGCAAATGCCTTTGCAAGCATGCCCTACCATTAAATACGCGATGCAAGATTTTACCATCACCCGTATTTATGAAAAATATTTATCTAACGCCTCTCCATACAATACTTACCGTGTAAAAGGTTTGCCTCCTGGCCCAATTTGTACCCCAGCCGCTAAAACCATTGACTTAGTATTGGATGCGCCTAAAACAGATTATATTTACTTTGTTGCCAAAGCTGATTTTAGTGGTTACCATCATTTTAGTAATAACTATGCCGAGCATGATCGATATGCAAAGGAATACCAGAAAAAATTAGACGAGTTCCAAGCTAAGAAAGCCCAGGAAAAAAATCCTGATGGAAAATAATAGTTGATAAATTAAATTATAAATCTCCCATTCATTTCTTGAAAAAAATAATACAATACCTTCAAATACCATTGCAATTTGCAAAGCAGAAAGCGAAGCGTATTGTCATTCCTGGATTTCAAGAAGTGAACTTATTTCAAGTCATTCAGTTTTTATTCAAGCAATTGAATACCATTGGACTCTATGATCGTGCTTCTGCTATTTCATTTAATTTGATTATGGCATTGCCTGCAGGATTCTTATTTTTATTTTCGATCATCCCCTATTTCCCAAAAAGCTTAAAAATAAAAAAACAGATTCTTTCAATTTTTAAAGATATCTCGCCCAATTCAAGTACCTA
Source organism: Sediminibacterium sp. (assembly GCA_044368905.1). Taxonomy (GTDB): domain Bacteria; phylum Bacteroidota; class Bacteroidia; order Chitinophagales; family Chitinophagaceae; genus Sediminibacterium. The sequence goes on from JBILIU010000023.1 coordinate 8,144, forward strand.
TCGATTTATTTTAGATATTATCAATGACCTATTAAGTCAACACGTTGGTATCTTTTCTTTTGGTTTTCTTTTATTACTATTTTACGCTTCCAATGCCATGACAGGTATCATTAGAAGTTTTGATAAATCCATTATGCAAAACAAGCCCTTCTTTCTGCATCAAAGAATGAGGGCGCTTCGCTTAACATTGATTTTAATGTTACTTGTTTTTGCTAGCCTATTGGTATTGATTGGGCAGGATCAGTTAACAACCCTCTTGAGAGAACTATTTGATATCAAAAGAAAAACAATTTTACCTTATTGGAATAGCATTCGATGGGGCATCATTGTCTTGCTTTTATTTTATGGTAATGCTTTCATATATAAATATGCGCCACATGTAAAAGAAAAATGGGCATTGCTTTCTCCAGGAGCCCTTTTGTCTACCACTTTAATGTTAGTGACTACCTTGGGCTTTTCCTACTGGGTCAATAATTTTGGTAGCTATAGTAAAATTTATGGCTCCATTGGGACCGTACTTGTAGTCATGACCTTGATCTATATCAATGCCCTTATCTTATTAATTGGATTCGAATTAAACGTGAGTATTGAAATACTCAAAAAAGAACAAGACCAAATAGACTACTTTAACTAAAAAAAATGAACCTCTTTTTGGGAGACTCATTTTATATTCGAATTACATTCAAATTTTAAAGATCAAATTCTATTTGTTGGCCATATCTGGTATTTCAGCCACTTTATAAGCACCTGCATCCAACTTCGCTTTGGTCTCACTAAATGCTTTTAAAGTTAAATCAATCTCCTCCTGTGTGTGCACCGCAGTAGGAATTAATCTGTAAATGATATGTCCTTTTGGAATCACAGGATACACTACAATAGAACAGAAGATTTTATAATTCTCTCTGATATCCATCACCATGGCAGTTGCTTCTTCTACGCCACCTTTCATATACACTGGAGTCACTACTGAATCTGTTTTACCAATATCAAACCCTCTTTCTTTTAATCCATTTTGCAATGCCAAAGCATTCTTCCACAAATTTGCTTTTAATTCTGGTTTTGATCTTAACAATTCTAAACGCTTTAAGTTACCCACTACATATGGCATTGGTAAACTCTTCGCAAAGATCTGTGAACGAATATTATAGCGGATATAATCAATGATGGTTCTTGGTCCAGCCATGAACGCACCAATTGATGCCATACTTTTAGCAAATGTAGAGAAGTATAAGTCTATTTCATCTTGACAGCCTTGTGCTTCACCAGCGCCTGCGCCCGTTGTTCCTAATGTACCAAATCCATGCGCATCGTCTACTAATAAACGGAATGGTACTTTCTTTTTCAATGCTGCAATCTCTTTTAATTTACCTTGATCACCGGCCATACCAAATACGCCTTCTGTGATCACCAAAACGCCACCAGATTGTTGTTTGTCTACCAATGCCTGCGCTCTTAATAATTGTTTTTCGCAATCTTCTACATCGTTATGTTTAAAAACAAATCGGTGACCTGGAATCATTCTTAATGCATCAATGATACAAGCATGACATTCTGCATCATACACCACTACATCATGACGACCACAGATCGCATCAATGGCACTCATGATGCCTTGGTATCCATAGTTCATCAAAATTGAATCTTCCTTATGTACAAATTCAGCTAATTCTTTTTCTAGCTGTTCATGTAAGTCACTATTCCCACTCATCATTCTTGCACCCATTGGTAAGGCTAAACCATATTGAGCAGATCCATCTGCATCAGCCTTACGAACTTCTGGATGATTGGCTAATCCCAAATAATTGTTTAAACTCCACACAATCATTTCTTGGCCTCTAAATTTCATTTTAGAGCCTATTTCACCTTCTAATTTAGGAAATGCAAAATAGCCATGTGCTCTTTCACGGTGTTGACCAATTGGTCCGTAGTTTTTAATCAGCCTCTCAAATATATCTGCCATAGGTATTAATTATAGCTACAAATTTAATAATTTTTTAGCTTCCAAAGGCTATAATTATGCGTAATTTGCAGTCCTAAACTCTTGAGAACATGCGTGTTTTATCCATTTTCTGTTTTTTGATCTTGTCTTTTGCAAGCAAGGCACAGGCTCCAAAATCAACCCCAACAAGCACTTCAAGTAAACCTAAACTAATTGTAGGTATTGTGGTGGATCAAATGCGCTGGGATTATATCAATCAATTTAAAGCCTATTTTACCTCCCAGCAAGGCTTTATGCGTTTTATAAATGAGGGTGCAAGTTGTAATAATAACTTCATTCCTTATGTGCCCACTGTGACCGCTTGTGGACATGCTGCAGTTTATACCGGCTCAACGCCAGCAATCCATGGCATTGCGGGAAACCAATGGTACGATAACTATCAACAAAGAACGGTCTATTGTGTAGAAGACCCAACCGTAGTTTCTGTAGGTGTGGAAGGCAGTCCAGCCGGAAAAATGAGCCCAGTGAATGTTTGGACAACAACACTTGGAGATGAGCTTAAATTGGCCAATAATTTTAAAAGTAAGGTTTACGGTATCTCTATTAAAGACAGAGGTGCTATTATCCCTGCTGGCCATAGTGCAGATGGGGCTTTTTGGTATGATAGCAAATCGGGGAATTTTATTAGCTCTAGCTATTATGGCAAAAAATTACCAAATTGGGTAAGCCAATACAATAGTCAACATAGAGTAGACAGCTTCTATACAAAAGGATGGAAACTAAGTTTAGCAAAATCTGTCTACGAAGCAAATTGTGATGGAGATGTCAACGCCTATGAATCCACCCCTTTGGGTGCCGATCAAAAAGGGTTCCCTTATACCTTGACCCAATTTATTGGCAAGGACTATGGTAAAATCTCCTCTACACCTTACGGTAACAATATCGTTGCAGAAATGGCAGAGAGGGCCTTGGTAAGCGAGCAATTAGGCAAGGATGACATCACAGACTTATTAGCAGTCAGTTTTTCTTCTCCAGATTATATTGGTCATTCTTTTGGTCCTAATTCTTGGGAAACCTTGGATGGTTATATCAAGCTTGATGCGGTCATTGCACAACTATTCGCAAGCTTAGATCAGCAGGTTGGAAAAAATAATTACACTGTTTTTTTAACAGCAGACCATGCTGTGGCCAATATTCCTGACTTTTCTAAACAGCATAAAATTCCAGGTGGCTTGATCAGTGAAGCTGGCATTAAAAAAGAATTAGGACAATTATTAATAAAGCAAGGCTTGAGCGATAAATTAATTTCCGCGATCAATGAATACAATATTCATTTTAACCATTCTTTAATGGATAGTCTTGGAGTCAGCCAGGATAAAATGGTTCAAATAGTGCGTCAATATGTAGAACTAAAGCCAGGTGTATTGCAAGTTGTTGAGTCCCGTAAAGCGGCAAATGCGGCCTTACCTGTGGAACTAAGAGAAAGAATTGTCAATGGCTATAATCCACAAAGAAGTGGGGATTTGTTCATTGTGACTAAATCAGGTTATATGGATGGATATGCTACTGGAACAAACCATGGCGTATTCTATAATTATGACGCACATATTCCATTGTTATGGTATGGTAACGGCATCAAAAAAGGGCAAGTGAATTCGGTGAATTATATGACAGATATTGCGCCTACAGTAACCACCCTTTTAGGCATTCAGATGCCAAGTGGTGCTATCGGGAAGCCTATATTGGAAGTATTAAAATAAGCGTTTTAACAGCCATTTAATAGATTTAACAGAATAATGAGTAAAATCATGGCAAAAGGATCGTCCATTTTGAATGGATTGCGTAAATTGCACTTAGAATTTTTGAATCAATTAAAAATATAAAAATAAGATCATGAAAAAATTAGCTACCGTATTATTTGCATCTGTACTATTATTAGCTGCAAACACTGCTTCTGCAAACTGTGGTAAGAAAGATTGTAAAGATTGTAAGAAAGAAGCCAAAGCACATAAGTGTGATAAGAACTGTATGAAAGATGGTAAGTGTAAGGAAATGAAAAAGAAAGGATAATCTTCTTATTCTTAAGAATTTTCTAGACCTATAGATGAGGTCATAAAAATAGCCACTCAGTTGAGTGGCTATTTTTATTTAGACAACAGATCCTGTTGAAAAATTATGCTAATCTTTTTTGCAAATTGTTATCCAATGCATCTAAGAATTCTTCTGTATAAACATAGTGTTCACCATGCTTCACTTTGTTGCCGTGCACACATACAGCTAAATCTTTTGTCATGATACCAGACTCCACTGTTTCAACACAAACTTCCTCTAATGCTTTAGAGAAACGAATCAATTCTTGGTTATTATCCAATTGACCTCTAAATTCTAAGCCTCTTGTCCAAGCAAAAATAGACGCAATTGGATTGGTAGAAGTTCTGTTGCCTTTTTGGTGCTCACGGAAGTGACGAGTCACAGTTCCATGTGCTGCTTCTGCTTCCATCACTTTACCGTCTGGTGTAATTAAAGTAGATGTCATTAGACCCAATGATCCAAATCCTTGTGCCACTGTATCTGATTGCACATCACCATCGTAGTTCTTACAAGCCCATACAAAATTACCGTTCCATTTTAAAGCACTCGCTACCATGTCATCAATTAAACGGTGCTCATACGTAATACCTGCATCTTTATATTTTGTTACGAACTCATTTTGATATACTTCTTCAAAAATATCTTTAAAACGACCATCGTACTTTTTTAAGATGGTATTTTTTGTAGATAAATACAAAGGCCATTTTTTTGCTAAAGCTTGGTTAAAACATGCTCTTGCAAATCCATAGATACTCTCATCTGTATTGTACATGGCCAATGCCACGCCATCTCCCTTAAAATTAAATACTTCAAACTCTTGCACAGTACCGTCTTCCCCTTCAAACTTTACCGTTAATTTTCCTTTACCTTTTGTTACGAAGTCGGTTGCACGGTATTGATCACCAAATGCATGACGTCCAATACAAATTGGCGCTGTCCAGTTAGGTACTAAACGTGGCACATTCGCACAAACGATTGGCTCACGAAAAACCGTACCATCTAAGATATTACGGATGGTGCCATTAGGGCTCTTCCACATTTGTTTTAACTTGAACTCTTGTACTCTTTGCTCGTCGGGCGTGATGGTCGCACATTTGATACCAACACCATATTGCTTGATTGCATTGGCAGCATCAATCGTCACCTGGTCATTGGTTGCATCACGATATTCCATACCCAAATCATAATATTTAATATCTAATTCTAAATAAGGTAAAATCAATTTATCCTTTATGAATTTCCAAATGATTCTTGTCATTTCATCTCCATCCAATTCTACCACTGGATTGGCTACTTTAATTTTTGCTCCCATATTTTAAAAAATTTTATCTGCAAATGTACAAAATGTAACCAAATAGTGCTCAGAATATTAGGCCGTTTGTTGCACAATCAACACTGGAATCTTTACTTTATGCCTCACTGATTCGATGGTCTCGCCAAAGAAATAATCCTTCCAGCCATAATGATGATGCGCCCCCATGACTAACAATTGTGCGTCTGTTAAATTTACAATACGCACAATCTCTTTGACCCTATTTTTATAGCCTAATACAAAATTAACTTTATAGCCATTTTGACCCAATGTTTTGGCATATTGAGCGAGTCTTTCTTTATCTTTTCTAGATTCTTCGTCATCACTGATTTCTTCAAAATAACTAGCTGTTACACTCTCCACCACATGAATCAAAATCAATTCTGTTCCAATATGCGCTTGTGCAATAGCTGATTTGATTAAATTGGCATCTCCAGCACTAAAATCAACTGCAATGGCGATACGATCTATTGGAGCAGCTTTCGACCAATCTAATTCTACAGCAGCGCCATGTAAGGCAGTTCTTTCTTGCTTTTTCTTTGACTGTATGATTGGGAAAATGACGATATACAATAACAAAATGAAAAAGAAAAGAATCAATAATACTAGTAAGATTTTAATCCCTAAAGGCGTTGGCCCTACTAAAAATGCTTTAGTAAAATCGAATACTAAATTCGCATTCAAATACACTAAAATACTTGCAACGATCCATGATAAAATTTTTACCCAAGACTTGATCGCAAATTCGCCCATTGTATTTTTATCACTCACAAAATGAATCAATGGAATGACTGCAAAACCTAATTGGAGGCTTAATATCACTTGACTAAAAACAAGCAGCTCATCCACCCTGCCTTCTCCCATGAGACCAATCACCAACACGGCAGGCACAATGGCTACAAGTCTTGTAAGCAATCTTCTGATCCAAGGGTTTAACCTCAGATTTAAATATCCTTCCATGACTATTTGACCAGATAAGGTACCAGTGACTGTTGAACTTTGGCCAGCTGCAATTAAGGCGACTGCAAATAAAATTGGTGCTAATTTTGAGCCCAATAAAGGTGCCAACAAAGCGTGTGCATCTTCTATTTTAGCGACAGATTGATTCCCTGTTTGATAAAAAGCAGTCGCAGCTAAAATTAAAATTGCCGCATTCACAAAAAAAGCTGCATTCAAAGCCACCGCACTATCAATAAAATTATACCAAAGTGATTTTTTAATTCCAGCACTCGTTCTTTCGATTTTTCTAGTTTGAACCAATGCAGAGTGTAAGTATAAATTATGTGGCATCACCGTAGCACCAATCATACCTACTGCAATATACAATGCCCCAGGAGACAAAGCAGAAGGCACTAAACCTTTTGCAGCACTCGCTAAATCAGGCTTCGCAATAATCATTTCGGCAAGGAAGCTACCCCCAATAGTGGCTACTAAAACAAAAATAAATGCCTCCATTTTACGCATGCCATAACGTTGTAATAGCATGAATAAAAAAGTATCTGTCACAGTAATGATCGTGCCATACATTAAGGGTAAACCTGTTAATAGCTTGATCCCAATGGCCATCCCCAACACCTCAGCTAAGTCGGTCGCCGCAATTGCTAATTCTGCTAATAGGTATAAACAGAAATTAACAAATTTGGGATAGGTCTCTCTATTCACTTGTGCCAAATCCAAACGCCTGACTATACCTAATCTTGCACTTAAACTTTGAAGCAAGATGGCCATGATATTACTGAGTAGTAAAATCCAAATCAATTGAAACCCAAAAGCAGCACCTCCTTGTAAATCCGTTGCCCAGTTTCCGGGATCCATATACCCCACACTGACTAAATAGGCTGGTCCTATAAAGGCAAATAATCGTCTCCATCCAGTTTTATTTTGAACTGGAACAGATTCGTGTAGTTGATCTAAGGATTTATTAAACATAATTGAATTGTAAATTTAACTATAAACCCTTTGTGAAAGGCATTTTGTTGCCTATTTTAGCAAAAAATAGAGTGCCATGCGCTATCTAAGTAATCTTTTGATCTTATTGGCATTGATTGGATGTGCTGAAACAAAAACAGATCTGTCTGGGAATACCCCTTTAAAAATAAATGATTTTAATGCTGCTTTCAAAAATATTGAATTGCCCATTCGAATCAATGATACCAATTTAACAACCTATACAGATACTTTAGAAATTGGCAGAAAAGCATTGGAACAATTTTTACCAGATTCAGTAGTCAACGCAATTGTTCCTAAGCAACTTAAAAATTCAACTCTTTTCCCAGTTGGTAAAATTGAAAAAGAAACAGAATATTATTTATTATTAAATCATAAAGATGCAAAATACCAAACAGTATCTGTGATCACTTTTAGTAAGAAAAATGTTTTCTTAGGCTATAAAATTTTGACTCAATTTGACCTTGTACACAAGGGCTCGCAATTTTATGGTAAAACCTTAATGATCAATAAAGAGCCAACATTTTTAGTGGAAGAAAATAAATTAGATCCTGAGCTAGGATTGACCAATGAAAAGAAAGGATGGGCTTATACAGAACAAGGATTCAGATTAATTTATATGGACGCCAATGTGAAGCCCGAACAAAAAGCGATTTTAAATCCGATTGACACATTGCCCACACTCAATACTTTTAGTGGAGACTATGCTAGAGATAAAAAGAACTTCATTTCAATAAGAGACTTTGGGAATGCTAATAAATACCAATTTTTCTTGCATTTTGAAAAGAAAGATGGTACCTGTGTTGGTGAACTTAAAGGTTTGTTGAATTTTAATAAAAACCAGGCCACTTATTCAGAGAAAGGTGACCCTTGTACCATTCAATTCACTATCACTGGAAATGTAATTAAAATCAAGGAAGATGGAAATTGCGGTAATCATAGAAATATGACCTGTTATTTTAATGATAGTTACGATAAGAAAAGAAAGCCAAAGATTAAGAAATAATCCACATTCTGCCATTGCAAACGATTGTTA
>JBILIU010000024.1:0-16448 GCA_044368905.1 Sediminibacterium sp.
ATTGGGTCATTGGTGAATAATGATGGATCCAATTTCAATTTGAATCAATCGGTAAGGTCTAAACTTAAATTGGATTCTTTAGGTGGAGAATGGACGATTGATTTTTCGTATAACTTAATAAGAGCCTCAACAGATCAACAATATAATAATTCACTACTTGCTGGTGGTTTTGTTTCAAAGGGATTTGGTGATTTTTCCAATGACAGAGATTTTTATACTTATCAAACAGATTATAAAAAGAAGTGGAAAGGGGTTACTGTTGAAACAGGCGTAAAATCAAGTTTATTGTATTTTAAAAATCAATCTAATTATCAAAGGGAGTTGAATGGGAAGAACATTAAAGATGACTTTAGAACTAGTCAATATACATTTAAAGAACAAATTAATGCTGGGTATCTTCAGGGATCAAAAACTTGGGGTGCAGTGGTGCTTAAAGTTGGTACTAGGGTAGAGCAGACTATCATGCAAGGAGAACAAAAAATTCCTTCTGATACGTCTTTTTCGTTGAATAGAACAGATGCGTTCCCTTATGTATTTTTAAGCCGTAAACTTTTAAAAATTGCTGGCTATGAATTGCGAGGCTATTTAGTATATCGTAAAACTATCAGCAGGCCTAGTTATGAGTTCCTGAATCCATTTCCTAGATACATTGATCCCTTTTTATACGAAACAGGGAATCCGAGTTTAAGGCCTCAATTCACTTCTAATTACGAAGCGAATATCAGTGTGGACGACAAGCCAATTTTTGCTTTTGGAATAAATGAGACTAAAGATATTTTTACTAATGTGTTGTATCAATCGACTGAAAATAAACAAATTTCTTATCGTACTTATGACAATCTAGGTAAAAGTAGAGAGACCTATTTTAGAGGGATTGCAGTGATACCTCCTGGTAAAGCATTTTTTGCTGTGGTAGGTGCCCAATTAAACCATAATGTATACAATGGTATTTATGAACAAAAGCCAATCGTATTTGACAAAGCCACCTGGACATTCTTTACTTTCCAGTCTTTGAAATTAGATAAACTATCCACATTCACTATCAATGGATTTTGGAGAACCAATGGGCAGCAGCAATTTTATGAATTAGATAATTTTGGTCAATTGAATAGTTCATTGAATAGACAATTTTTGAATAAAAAATTAACCGTAACCTTATCCATGAACGATATCTTCTTTACTAATAAGAATACATTTACTTTAAGACAGGGTAGTATTTATGCAAAAGGTTTTAGGGAAAATGATACAAGAAGATTTGGGATCAATATTCGCTATAATTTTGGTATCAAACCAAAAGAACAAAAGTTGGATCTATTGGATACGGATATGAAAGTCAATTAAAATTTCTAAGATATTTTTTATTTTAGGATGGATTCAATGAGGGCATAAATGCTCATCGAGCCCATCAATACAACAACAAGCCAACCAGCTAGTTCGATCCACAAGGGGTATTTATATTGTTTTAAGACAGGAATTCTTCGGCTTGCAATTAACATAATGGCGAGTGCAAATGGGAGTATGAATCCGTTGATTAATCCAGCAAAAAGCAACAATTCTTTTGGTTTGCCAATCCAAATAAATAAAGAAGTAGAAATCAAGATAAATCCACTAATAGAAAATCGCTCATGATTTAAAAACGGGATATCTAATTTTTTGATAAATGAATAAGAGGTATAGGATGCACCTATCACAGACGAAATAGCTGCGCTCCATAATACAATACCAAATACAAATAAACCCCATCTTCCTCCTGCGGTTTCAAATACAGTGGCAGCAGGATTGTTTTTATCTAAATGAACGCCTTGAGACACCACGCCTACTACTGCTAAGAATAAAATAAAGCGCATGAATGAGGAGATGAGAATCCCTCTGCTAGCGCTTTTGGTAACAAACCCAATGTGTTCGGGGCCAACCATGCCCGCATCCACCAATCGATGTGCGCCAGAGAAAGTAATATAGCCGCCCACTGTGCCGCCTACGATGGTGACGATAGCCAATAATGAAATTTGTTCTGGCACAAAACTATGATGCACTGCATCCAAGATGGGTGGGTTTGCTGCATACACTATTAATAAGGTCAAACTAATTTTTACAATTCCTAAAATCTTAGTGAGACGATCTAACATTTTACCAATTTCATCTATCCAAAAAATAAGTATGGCAATCACTCCACTTAACATAGCCCCTTTTGCAAAGCTGATACCCGTTAATATATTGAGTGCAAGTCCACATCCTGCAATATTGCCAATATTAAAAGCAAATCCACCTAGCACTACTGATAGCGATAAAATGTATCCAAGACCTGGAAGCAATAGATTCGCAATTTCTTGAGCGCGCATTCCACTTAATGTAATGGCTCTCCAAATATTGATTTGAGCACCAAAATCAAGCAGGATGGAAATTAAAATGACAAACCCAAAACTAGTCAGTAGTTGTTCGGTGTAAAATGAAGTTTGTGTCAGAAAACCGGGTCCAATAGATGAATTGGCCATCAAAAAAGCGGCACCTAAACTAATCCCTGTTAAAGAGGGAACGGTCGCTTTTGAATTAGGGTTGTTTGATTTCAATCTGGTATTGTTGTAATGTATTGAATAACTGTTCTGCGATTGCTAATGCTCCAGGATGATCTCCATGAATACAAATAGTTTCTGCATTGACTGCAATCATGGTACCATCATCTGCTTGAATCTCTTGATCCAACACCATTGACAAGACTTGCTTTGCAGATTCAATTGGATCTGTGATGAGGGCATGATCCAAATACCTTGGTGTTAATTGTCCGTTTGACTGATAAGTTCTATCCGCAAAAACTTCTTGCACAGTTTGTAAGCCAATTGCTTTTGCTTCTTTTATTGTATGACTTCCACTCAATCCATACAACATGATGGAAGGATCAATGGCTTGAATTGTTTGTGCTACAATTTTACTTGATAGAGCATCCATTGCACAATCATTGTACAAAGCGCCATGCAGTTTTATATGATGGATCTTACAACCCATTTGATTGGTGATTTTCTCAAATAAATAAATCTGGTCACTAATTAATTCAGCGAGTTCAACTAAAGCAATGGGTTGAGTCAGTCTCCCAAAATTTTCTCGATCATGATAGCTCGGATGTGCGCCAATAGCCACATTGTTTTCTAATGCCAATTCGATGGTTCTTTTAATGGTAGCCTCATCCCCAGCGTGATACCCACATGCAATATTTGCACTACTGATATAGGGCATTAATAAGGCATCGTTTTGCATACCTTCTCCCATATCACAATTGATGTCAATGGATAAACCAGGACTGTATTGATCGATAAAGTTGATGGGCTGTTTGAACATTTGTAATGCTTAACTTAAAATGACTATGGTTATTTAATTGTGCAAGCCTAGGTAAATCTACCAAAATTATTTGACCCAAATTGGCATAACCTCCAATGGTTTGATGATCAGCCATTAAGACGATGATTTGGCCATTGGGTAACAATTGTAATGTACCCATTGTAACTGCACTTGAAACATATTGTTTTGGCTCAGTTAAATGGATTGGTGTCCCTTCCAGTAAAAAGCCCATTCGATTGGATTTTGCATGAATCCTGAATGGCTCTTGCATTAATTGTTGAATTGACATGGGGTCTAAATCATTCCATGCTGGCCCAGGAATGAATCTTATTTCGTACTCATTAAATAAATTCTTTTGAACCTGCTGAATGGTATTTTGCTTGAATGAACTAATTGATATATCTATTTCGGTAGTCTTGTGAATGACAAAATGATCCCCTTTATTTAAAGTTGTTTGGAAACTACTAAAACTATTGAGCCATTTTTTACTTTCATCCAAATTGCCTTTAAATGCTAGATAACAAGAACGACCTTCAATTGGTTGAAGGAAACTAAGCTGATCTTTAGGATACACTTGAATGGCTGTGTTAAGTGCAATACTTTTATCGTTGATCACTGGAACAAAATTTGCGCCACAAATACAAATCAACATAGTCTCTTCGAATTCAAAAACAGAAGCAGGAAAATGCAATTCAAAAACTGGTTGATTAAAATCATTTTCTAAAATTGTATTCGCCAATTGTGCAGATAAAAAATCCATCGGTCCACAAGGTTGAATACCCAAGTGCTGAAATCCATACCTGCCTGCATCTACGATGCGATCCGAAATCCCCTTTTTGATAATTTTAATGGACATCTTTATTGGCGTTTAAGGTGTGAAACAATGCCAAGTCAATGGGATTAAATTTTACTCGATCTCCAGCTTTGAATAGAGTGAGTGTGGTACTTGTAGGATCAAATATTTTAATAGGCGTACGCCCAATAATTTGCCATCCACCAGGAGAGTTCATTGGGTAAATGCCAGTTTGTTTTCCTGCGATACCTACACTGCCTGCAAATACTTTTGATCTTGGTGATGGATGTCTTGGTAATTGAATGGCATTTGGCACATCTCCCATATATGCAAAACCTGGTAAAAAACCCAAGCAGTATACCGTATAAATTTTTTCGCTATGTTGTTGTATCAATTCATCTATGCTGCAATTAGATGTTTTGACTGCATTTTGTAAATCAATGCCTAAGCTCGTATCATAACAAACAGGAACCTCGATAATTGATTTATTTTCTATCGCATTCAAACATTTTTTTGAGGCATTAAATGCGTCTAAAATAGTATGAGCGAATAAAAATGGGTTTGAATCAAAATGGAGGATATCATAGACCAGTGTTAAAGTATCATATGCAAGTATAATATCCTTTAGTCCATTGATTTTCTGATTGGTTAAAAATTGGGTGAAAGCCAATAAATCTTGATCTATACCCTTTAATTGTTCTGTATTTATTTTGTATACAATAGCGTGGTCTCCAAGTAATTGTATTTGAAATGTAGGTCGCTGGCTTTGCATTCCTAAACTTACCATTTTTTAAGACAATTCATTGTATATTTATTCGTAATAAATTATTTCAACAATTTACCAGCTTCCATACAAACCATCTTTAAGTGCTTTTTGATATTTCTTATCATTAAAGGAATAAAGGAAAGGTGCTTTATGTGCGCCTCCTTTTCGGATCTCACTTAATTTATTCAATATATCAAAGCCTAACATTTTTCGTTGAAAATTTCGACGATCTAATTTGCGATCTAAAATGGTTTCATACAATTTTTGCAGTTCAGGCATCGTGAATTTTTTTGGCATCAGGTTCCTGCCAATAGGAAGATAGGCTAGCTGCGACCTAAGTGCTTCCAGGGCTTTTAACACAATCGCTTCATGGTCCATCATTAAGTGACTCAACTTATTGATATCAATCCATGCAGTAGTTTCATCTGAAACCACCTCTTTTAAATTTTCATCAGAAAAATCAATTAGTGCATAAAAACCAATAGTGATAAACCGTTGTATCAACCAATTGTCTTTGGGAATTTTAACGCCATAATTAAGGTATCTTTTTTGGTGGATACTTGCATCCGCTCTATCAGGTGCGCCAAATACATGAAACTGTTGTAAAAAAATATGCTGAACACCTGTTCTTTCTTTCAGCACTCTATAAGCTGCTGCTTCAATGGGTTCAGATTTTTTGATGAATCCTCCTGGTAGCGCCCATTTATCTACTGTTTCTATATTTAAAAGAAGAATTTTTAATTTCTGTTCATGAAATCCAAAGATGACGCAATCTACTGATATGCCGTTCTGGTATTGCAAGTCACCTTTTTCAAGTAACTGTTTTAAAGAAGGGGGGAGTGCGTTTTTTTTGGCCATAAATTAGCAATCATCAATATATTAATTGATTGTTTGTTCCGTTATTTTCCCGGTAGTCTTGTGCTTTAGAATTAATTTCTTTGCGCCATAATGGGTCATCTCTTCTTTTACTAAATAATGGTCTGCATCGTATTCAACTAAATGACTTTCTTTCGTTAAGCCTTCTTTCCCTCTCCATATATCTAATTGAACAGGTTCCCATAATTTTGATTTAGCCGATTTATAAGCTGCGTCTAAAATACAATTCACCACATAGCCATCGTAGAATGTTTCTTTAGGTGCTACCCCTTTTTCAATAGAGTTGAACATATCCATGAACATATGATTGTATCCAAGTTCATTCAATTCATCGCCTACAGGGAACAACCAACCTCTATCGCTCTCTGCTTTTTCTGCTATATAGTCACCACCTTTACCCGTGGTAAACATCTCAAAGCCTGTTCTTAAAAAACTATTGATCCAAATAGTTCCTTCTGTACCCATGACTTCGTCTCTTAAATCTAAACCACCTCTAAAAGTCCAACTCACTTCAAATTGACCAATCGCACCATTTTCATATTTAACTAAGCCTATCGCATGATCTTCGGCCTCAATTGGTTTCACTTGCGTATCTGCCCAACACATCACTTCAATTGGTTTAATATCCTTGCCAATATAAGATCTTGATATTTCTACGCAATGACAACCTAAATCTAAAATACATCCACCACCTGCTTGTTCAATGTCCCAAAACCATTCACTATGCGGTCCAGGATGCGTTTCGCGAGACTTAGCCCATAATACGCGACCCAAAGCACCTTCTTTCACACTTTGATTGGCTTTGATAAATTTAGGGGTGTAGACAAGATCTTCTAGATAACCATTGAAAACACCTGCTTCTTCCACTGCAATCAACATGCGTTTTGCTTCTGCACTATTGCGACCAAGCGGCTTGGTGGTCATGACTGCTTTTTTATGTTTACAACACATCATCACTGCGGCTTCGTGTAAATTATTAGGTAAGGAGATGCAAACAATATCTACATCTGGATGTGCAATGGCTTCTTCCATTTCGGTGGTCCAGTGTGCACAGTTGTAATCTGCTGCAAATTTTTTCGCTGATTCCTCACGGCGTGCATAAATACTTACCACTTTGTCTTTACTTCTGTAGCCTTGTAATGCATCTGCATAAAAACGGCCAATAAACCCTGCACCTAACATTGCGATTCTCATAACTGAAAGAATAAAAAATGAAAAAATAAAAGTATAAAAAAAGCCTACCCAAGGGGATAGGCTTTGTAAAATATATTAAGCTGCTTCGACTTCTTTTTTCTCTTTAAAGAATAAGATAAATGCAATCAATACTGCACCTGCAATTGCTGCTGGTGTTAACCAGATACTTGTCCAGTTGTGTCCAGTAGCCTCTGCTAATTTATTTTGCTCCACAACAAAACCGCTGTAGTTGGTTCCAATGAACATACCTACACCATAAGTGGCAAATGTAAATAAACCTTGTGCTGCGTTTTTGATATTTTCTCCTGCCTTCTTTTCTGTATACATATAACCAGTCACAAAGAAGAAGTCATAGCAAATACCATGTAAAATAATACCAGCATACAACATCCAACTTGCATCCATATTACCATATGCAAAACAAACATAACGTAGTACCCATGCACTGATACCAAAAATCAACATATTCTTAACCCCAATTTTATTAAATAAGAAAGGGATGGCTAAAATAAAAATCGCTTCTGACATCTGACCCATCGTCATTTTACCAGCTACATTATCTAAACCAATTTCATTTAAGAAAGGGTTGGCAAATCCATAATAAAATGATAAAGGAATACAAATAGCAATGGCTGAAATAAAGAAAACTAAGAATGATTTATTCTTTAATAACACAAAGGCGTCTTTCCCTAAAATAGCGCCCATCGAAGATGGCGTGCCAGCTGCTTTTGGAGGTGTATTTGGTAAAGCAAAACTCAATAAACCTAAAGCTGCAGAAATACCAGCTGCAACAATAAATGTATCCTCGGTTTTTTCAATACCTAATTGGCTAATGACTAAACCTGCAGCAATCCAACCTAAGGTTCCAAAAACACGGATCCATGGGAATTGCTTTCCTGGGTCTGTCATCTGTGCAAAAGCCACACTATTACTTAAAGCAATCGTAGGCATGTATAATAAAGAGTAGACAAGGATCACCCAATAAAAACTAGTATTATCCACTTTGGTTGCGTAAAAAAGTAAAGCTGCACCTACTATATGCAATACACCCATAATTTTTTGAGCAGCAAAAAAGCGATCAGCAATCATACCTACAAAGAATGGAGAAATGATGGTCGCAATTGCACCAGCACCATAAGCAGCGCCAATGGCTACACCTGATGCCCCTAATTTTTCGCCCATATAGGTGCCCATTGTAACATACCAAGCACCCCAAATGTAATATTGGAGAAACATCATAAGAGATAATAATACACCTGTTTTTAATTTCATATTTTTTGTTTTAAACGTTGGTTATTTTTAAGCGATTTCAATATACAAACTTAATTGTAAAAAGGACACAATGAACAGCAAAAAAATACCCCACTCAGGGTGATGAGTAGGGCACTAAAGTATTTTGTTGGGATGTTTTAGGCGTCGAGTGCTTGAAGTATATCGTTTAAGATATCTTCCTCGTGTTCTAAGCCTACGGAAATTCTAATCAATCCTGGGGTAATTGCAACGGCTTGTCTTTCGGCTTCGGAAAGTCTAGAATGGGTGGTACTCGCTGGGTGTGAAGCAATACTTCTGGTATCCCCAAGATTTGCAGTTAATGAAAGCATTTTAAGACGGTTTAAAAATACGCGTCCTGCTTCCAAGCCACCTTTCAATTCAAAGCAAACGATACCGCCACCATCTTTCATTTGTTTGATTGCAATGGCATGTTGTGGATGGGATTTAAGGAATGGATATTTTACAAAATTAATTTTTGGATGGCCTTCTAATTTTTGTGCAATCGATAAAGCAGACTTACTATGTCTTTCCATTCTTACTTCTAATGTTTCTAAACTCTTACTCAATACCCATGCATTGAAAGGGGATAGAGATGGCCCAGTATTTCTGCAGAATAAATAAATTTCATGAATCAAATCTTTTCTTCCGACTACTGCACCGCCTAAAACGCGTCCTTGCCCATCAATCCACTTGGTGGCAGAATGTACCACAAGGTCTGCACCAAGATCAATCGGTGTTTGACCAATTGGGGTTGCAAAACAATTGTCTACATTTAAAATGACATTGTGTTTTTTAGCAATCGTACTAATCATTGCAATATCTAAGACCTCTAATCCAGGATTAGTAGGGCTCTCCAAATAAATCATTTTTGTATTAGGTTGTATCGCGGCTTCCCATTCGGCAGCAGTTGCATTTGCAGATACATAACTATATTCCATGCCATATTTTGGAAGGTATTTAGATACCACGTTATGGGTACTTCCAAAAATGGCATTACAAGATAAAAGGTGATCTCCTTTTTTCAACAAGGCCATGAAGGAACCAAACACCGCACTCATGCCACTTGCAGTAGCGAAACCTGCTTCTGCATGCTCCAGCACTGCCAAACGATCTACAAACTCTTGCACATTAGGGTTAGAGAAACGACTATAAATATTATCATCTGATTCATCTGCAAAAGCAGCACGCATCGTCTCTGCTTCATCAAAACAAAAACTACTTGTAAGAAACAAAGGACTTGAATGTTCACCCTCTGCAGTTCTTTCTATTTGTGTACGAATTAATTTAGACTGATCGTGTTTCATGAATGCGCAATAAAAAATTATAAAATAACAACCTCCCAAGTGATCACCGCACCAGCGGCTCTTAAAGTTTCAGCCACTGAACAATATTTATCAATAGATAAAGCACAAGCTTTCTCTGCTTTTTCCTTTGTCATAGATCCTTTTAATTTAAAAACAACATGCACTGTTTCCCATAAAGCAGGTTCTTTCCCAACGGCGCGCTCTCCACTAATTTCCATTTCGTAATGCTCGATGGTTTCTTTTTGTTTATTCAATATCATCACTACATCTACACCACTACATCCACCTAATGCACTTAATAAAGCTTGCATTGGCCTTACACCATTGCCATGACCTCCTTGGTCCACAGGAATATCCATTGTCATCACCTGGCCTGTTTCGTCCAAGGTTTGAAATTGATAATCGTTATCGGTGCGCTTAAGTGTGATTGTTGCCATATGGTTAATTTGTGTCGTAAATAGGAATTATAAATATTGTACCTTTACAAAGGTAATTCAAATAGCCACTTAGTTAGCACAAGAAAGCGATAAAATGGACCCAGTCATCTATAAATACCATCAACCTTTTACCCTTGAATCTGGTATCAGTTTGCCAAAGCTCAAAATAGCCTATCATTATTATGGGGAATATACGCCTGGGAAAAAAGTGGCCTGGGTTTGTCATGCACTAACAGCCAATTCGGATGTAGCTGACTGGTGGAAGGGATTAGTAGGAGAAGAATCCATGATTAACCCCAATGATTATTTTATTGTTTGTGCGAATATCATAGGGTCATGTTATGGATCTACAGGGCCATTGAGTGTGGACTACTTAGATGCATCCACTCGTTTTGATCAATTTCCAATGATCACCATTCGAGATATGGTAAAGGCGCATATTTTATTGAGACAACATTTAGGGATTGAAAAAATCGATCTTTTATTAGGAGGAAGCATGGGAGGATACCAAGCGCTAGAGTGGGCTATCATGGAACCTTCTGTGATTCAGAAAATGTTTTTGATTGCTACAGCCGCTGCTGAAAGTGCTTGGGCAGTTGCAATACATACGGCACAAAGATTAGCGATTGAAGCTGATCCTACATGGAAAGATGCCAAGCCAAATGCAGGTGCGAAAGGATTGAAAGCAGCAAGAGCCATTGGGATGTTGACTTATCGTAACTATGGCATCTTCAAAGAAAAACAAACCGATACAGATGCTGAAAAAATAGATGATTTCAAAGCATCATCCTATATCAATTATCAAGGGGATAAATTGGTGAATCGTTTCAACGCTTATAGTTATTGGTTACTCACAAAGTCCATGGATAGTCATCAACTTGCTCGTGGTCGTGGGGGAGATTTAAAGTCAACCTTGGCATCCATACAAACACCAACATTAGTGATTGGCATCAATAGTGATATTTTATGTCCTTTGGCTGAACAAAAGTTTTTGGAAGACCATATGCCAAACGCTACTTTGGTAGCGATTGACTCTATGTATGGTCATGATGGGTTTATTATTGAAACAGCAACAATCACTTCACATTTAAGCACATGGCTCAATAGCATCATTTAATTTTTAGCAACATCATTATAAAAAGTTAACTATGGGTATTTTAAGACAATTTGGAGAGTACTTATTCATTAAGAAAAGAGATCCCAATCAACCAAGAACACAATGGATGAAATACATGCATGGCATGAATCGTATTTCATTACTGATTTTTATTTTCGCAATCCTATTTACTTTATTTAGGGTATTTATCCTGCCGCTTTTTAAATAAAAATCTGCAGCGCTTGGAGCGCTAAAATTTAATTTTTATTCAGTGTTTCCTGAATAATACCAGCAGCGACTTCTGTGGCTTTATGCCCAGTAGTGAGCGCTTTTTTTAACGCAGCATAATCTGCTTTTATTGCAGCTTGTTTTGTAGGATCTTCCAATAATTTTTTTAATTCAATGGAGAGATGCTTTGTAGTTAAATCTTCTTGAATCAATTCCTTTACCACTTCCTTATCCATAATTAAATTCACCAAGGCGATAAATTTAATTTTGATAAAACGTTTTGCCAATGCCAGCGTAATTGGGTTGCCTTTATAACAAACAATTTCTGGGACGTTTAACAATGCAGTTTCTAAAGTGGCAGTACCACTTGTAACCAATGCAGCTTTACTATGTTGTAAGATAGCATAGGTATTTGCTGCTACCACATGCACATTGGGTAAATCAGGCAGGAGTGTATTGAACCAATTTGAATCAATGCCAGGTGCTTGAGCAACTACAAAATGTTCATTTGGAAATTCCTTCGCAACGGAAAGCATAATTGGTAATTTTTTTTGAATCTCTTGCTGACGACTACCAGGTAATAATGCAATCAATGCTTGGCCTTGTAATGAAGGAATGGGATGTGCTAATGGTTCAAGTGCATCCATCACTTCCATCAAAGGATGTCCAATATAATCTACCTCCCAATCCCATCTATCTTTAAAATATTTTTTTTCAAAAGGGAGGATGCACAATAAACGATCTATCGATGCGCGCATTGCAGGCACCCTGTTTTCTTTCCATGCCCATACTTGCGGTGCAATAAAATATACCACTTTCAATCCTTTTTCTTTTGCCCATTTTGCGATGCGTAAATTAAAGCCAGGATAATCAATACAAATTAAAACGTCTGGTTCAAATGCGGTGATGTCTTTTTTACAGAACGAGATATTGGATAAGATGGTGCTTAAATTCATTAATACTTCTACAAAGCCCATGAAAGCAAGGCTGCGATAATGTTTCACAAGATGTCCTCCGGCCTCTTGCATCAAATCTCCACCCCAACATTGAATGCTAGCAGCAGGGTCATTTTTTAAAATGGCTTTGATTAAATTAGATCCGTGTAAGTCGCCGCTAGCTTCGCCAGCTATGATATAATATTTCATCTATAAAAACCATTTAGCTGCAATAGCTGCTATTGCATAAATACAGGTGGTAAAAAATATGCCTTTAGCAGTCTTATCAATTTGCTTTTGAAAAAAGAAAGTCAATGCAGCAGCGTTTAATAAAAGCGACACACTGATCATGGCAGAAAGAATAGATTTCTGACTTGCCAATAAATCTAAAAAGGTTTGTACAGGCACCATGCTAAATTTCCATTGATAGAATCCAGCAAAGCCCAGAAAGGGTAGTGCTAAACCAATGAGAACGCCTATGATATAATTGTCTTTCTCTAATTGCATTGGTTTACCATTTCCATTTTTTACTTAATTGTGCTTTCAATACATGGTTGGTCAAATCAAATTGAACAGGTACCACGCTTACATAATTGTTTTTAAGTGCCCAGACATCGGTGTCTTTTGACTTATCAAAGTTGACGAATTCGCCAGTAAGCCAGTAATATTTTTTACCATGAGGATCGGTCCGCTCAACAAATTTCTCATCATATTTTGCATAAGCCTGTTTGCAAATTTTAATCCCCTTAATTAGCTTAGTAGCTACTTTAGGAATATTTACATTCAAGCATAAATGCTTGTCCAATTTTTTATCTGCCAATACATGTTCAACAATAATGCGGGCATAATGCATAGCTGCTGTAAAGTCTGCATCAATACCAAGGTCTAATAAACTAAAGCCGATACTAGGAATACTTTCAATAGAGGCTTCTAAAGCCGCAGACATGGTGCCAGAATAGATGACATTGATAGAATGGTTGGCTCCGTGGTTGATACCGCTCAAACAAATGGTTGGCTTACGGTGCAATACCTTGTCTACAGCCAATTTTACGCAGTCCACAGGCGTCCCGCTACAAGAATAAGCTTCTACAGTAGGATCGTCCTCCCATTGCACTTTGGTCAATCTTAAATGTTGGCCTAATGTAATGGCGTGCCCCATACCACTTTGAGGTTTATCAGGCGCCACTACCACGACTTTGCCCAATCCTTTAACTGCTTTTACAAGTGCATGGATGCCAGGTGCACCGATGCTATCATCGTTGGTAATTAATATAACTGGTTGATCCTTTTTTACTTTAGCCATACTGCAAGTTACCAAGAAGGGGGATGGCCTCAAAAAAATAAATTGCTAAATAAATTTGGAAAAACTAAAATAATTAGTAAATTGCACTAAAATTATTAGTTATGTCATACGCAGGAAAGAATTTAAAATTCATCAGAAAGCAACGTGATTGGACTCAAGAAGAGTTAGCCAACCAACTTCAAATCAAGCGTTCACTAGTGGGTGCCTATGAGGAAGGCAGGGCAGAACCAAGGTTAGAAGTACAGGAAGCTATTTGTGCCTTGTTTAATATTAGTTTGGAGGTATTCTTATTTCAAGATCTTTCCCAAATGGAGGAATTTGACTTGAACCAAGGATACAATATGGGAGGCTCCTATTTAGAGCGTCGTCGTTCACTTAAATCCGATCCTTCAAGTAGTGCAGCGATTGTATCATTTGTGCCTGTAAAAGCAGCTGCAGGATACTTAGCTGGTTATGCTGACCCTGAATTCATCGATGAGTTAAATACCTTCACCTTGCCTATGTTGGCACCAGGGGAATACCGTGCATTTGAGATTGTGGGAGACAGTATGTTGCCAACCCCTAGTGGAAGTGTGATTGTGGGTGAGCGCGTGGCAAGCCTTAAAGATGTAAAAAGCAGTAACACCTATATCGTTATATCTAATACAGATGGGGTGGTGTATAAGCGTATTATAACCAACGACGATCGTTCGGTGGATACCATCGGAGAGAAGCTTACTTTGTTGAGTGACAATCCTTTATACGAGCCATATCAAGTAAATACCAAAGACATTGTAGAGGTTTGGAAGGCAGTTTATATCATCCATAAAGCAGGGGCACAGCCAATGTGGAATGTAGATCAATTAGCTGGTGTGGTGAATACATTGCAGGATCAGATCACGTCTATTCAAAAGAAATTAAACTAATATAAAATGAGTTAATTTATTGATATTAAATGAATTAATCCATTTTGTATGATATTAAATAAGAAGCTATTTAATACAAATCTTTTCTATTCCCATTCAATAGTCGCAGGAGGTTTGCTGCTAATATCATATACAACCCTGTTAATGCCTCTTACTTGGTTGATGATCGAGTTGCTCATATGTGCTAAGAATTCATATGGTAGGTGTGCCCAGTCTGCAGTCATACCGTCTACAGAAGTCACAGCTCTAAGAGCCACTGTAAATTCATAGGTTCTTTCGTCACCCATTACTCCAACACTTTTAACAGGTAAAAGGATGGTGCCTGCTTGCCAAACCTTGTCGTACAATCCAAATTCTTTCAGTCCATTGATATAAATAGCGTCTGCTCTCTGTAAGAGATCTACTTTTTCAGGGGTGATTTCACCTAATATACGGATAGCTAATCCCGGTCCAGGGAAAGGGTGTCTTTGAATCATATCGGCAGGGATGCCTAATTCAAGACCTACTTTACGTACCTCATCCTTGAATAAACTACGAAGGGGCTCCACTAATTTAAGGTGTAAGGTATCAGGCAAGCCACCTACATTATGGTGTGACTTGATGGTTTGAGATGGTCCATGAACGCTCACGCTTTCAATCACGTCCGGATAAATTGTTCCCTGACCTAAAAACTTGGCTTCCAACATATTAGAGGCTTCTATTTGAAATACATCTATAAATAGTTTTCCTATGATTTTACGCTTTTCTTCGGGGTCAGATTTACCTGCAAGGCCGTCATAGAACATATTTTTGGCATCAATCCCTTTCACGTTTAATCCTATTTTCTGGTACATATCTAGCACCTGTTGGAATTCGTCTTTTCTTAAAACCCCATTGTCTACAAAAATACCATGAAGGCGATTCCCAATGGCTTTATGAATTAAAGTGGCAGCAACGGTACTGTCCACTCCGCCACTCAATGCCATGATCACATGACCGCCACCAATCTGCTCTTTTAAATGAGCTACGGTCTCATTCACAAAAGAAGCTGGCGTCCAATTTTGGCTACAGCCACATATTTCTACCAAGAAATTTCGAATCATGGTCTTGCCCTCCGATGAATGATAGACTTCTGGGTGGAACTGGAATCCGTGAAGGCTATTTCCTTGATCTGCTATTTTTCTAAAACCGGCAACTGGAATACTCTCTGTATCGGCCAATAGTTCAAAATTTTCGGGTAAAACAGTAATGGAGTCACTGTGACTCATCCATACCTGGCTATTGTCTGGGATATTCTTAAATATGATATCGTCCTTTTTGATACGCAATTGGGCACGACCATATTCGCGTTTATTGGACTTTTCTACTTTCCCTCCAAAGTTCTTAGCACTCAATTGGGCGCCATAACAAATGGTTAAAAGGGGTAGTTTGGCTAAAATAGCTTGTATATCCACATTGGGTGCTTCGTCTTCGTTCACACTCGCAGGAGAACCGCTTAGAATCACACCTTTTAAGTGTTCATCAAATACGATTGCATTATGAAAGGGTTGAATTTCACAATACACATTGGCTTCTCTAACTGCTCTAGCAATTAGCTGGGTGTATTGGCTACCAAAATCGAGGATTAATATTTTCTCAGTCATACAGCGAAGATACAATGAAAATAGATGTCTAGGAAAGGGAGTATTTCACATAGGGTGGGGACAAAAAAATCCCGCCTCGAAGGGCAGGATTTCAATATAGGTTAAAGACGCTTTAAAGCGTGTTCAATTACTTTTTCTTAACCACTTGCTTCACAGCAACGTGCTTAGCTAACTTGCTCTTTAAATTAGCAGCTTTGTTTTTGTGGATAATACCACGCTTTGCTAATTTATCAATTTGAGAAACGATTGTTGGTAATTTCTCGTCGTAAGCTTTTTGTTCTTCTATTGTCTTTAAATCACGAATAGCGTTACGGGTAGTTTTACCATAATAACGGTTTCTATCGCGACGTTTAGTTGCTTGTCTTACATCTTTTTTTGTAGCCGAAT
>JBILIU010000025.1:0-16323 GCA_044368905.1 Sediminibacterium sp.
TAACCCCATCTCCATAGATTTCGTCTGCAATAATTGGATGTCCAATATGTTTTGCATGCACCCTAATTTGATGGGTTCTACCAGTATGAATTTGAAATGAAACTAAGGCGTAGTGTTTATAGTAAGTAACTACTTCATAGGTTGTCAATGCAGCTTTTCCTTTTACATGGATATACATCTGTCCTTTTTTAACAGGATGTTCCATAATGCTGCCATCTATGCTGCCATTTGGTTCTGGACGGCCTAACACTAAGCCAAGGTATTTTTTTTCAATTGTTCTGCCTTCAAATAAAACACTTAATGCTTTATGTGCTTCTGCATTTTTTGCAAAAATAATGAGACCGCTTGTAGCTTGATCCAAACGATGTACTGTAAAAATAGTTCCAAACTTATCTTGTAAAAGAGATTTAATAGAAAGTTCTTTTCCGAATCGATCTGGAATACTTAGAACACCAGCAGGTTTGTTGATGACAATCATGTCTTGATCCTCAAATAGTATATCTAACATCCCTACTTACTTGCTTTTCTTGTAAATGACTTATTTAAAAACTTCAATGTGCGTACTTCTTTTTCTGCTAAGAATCTCCATTTGCCTCGGTCCACATTCTTTTTAGTCAAGTTTGCGAACATCACTCTGTCCAAATGTCTAACATCATAACCAAGGTGTTCGAATATTCTTCTAACAATTCTGTTTCTGCCACTATGAATTTCAATACCAATCACGTTTTTAGATGTGTTGGATAAATAACTTACTGCATCTGCCGCAATGAATCCATCTTCTAACTCCACACCTGCTGCAATAGATTCCATATCGGCCTTGGTCACCGGCTTGTCCAAGGTAACCTCATAGATTTTTTTAATTTCATAAGATGGGTGGGTTAGCTTTTGTGCCAAATCACCATCATTGGTTAAAATTAAAACACCTGTAGTATTTCTATCCAAACGACCTACTGGAAACATTCTTTGTGTCGTTGCATTTTTAATGATATCTAAAACCGTCTTTCTGCCTTCTGGGTCATTTGCAGTACAGATATAATCTTTTGGCTTGTTCAATAAAATATACACAGGAGTCACTTGCAATTGCAACACTTTCCCCTTTAATCTTACGACATCTTTATATTGTACTTTATAACCTGGCTCTAAAACAGTATCTCCATTGACAGTGATATGACCAGACTTAACGAGTTCGGCTGCTTCTCTTCTTCCACAAGTGCCAGCATGCGCAATGTATTTATTCAAAGGCATTTGCTCGTATGGCATATCTTCGTTGGCAGTGACTTTGCCAATACTTGCTGTACGTTTAATGTCTGCGCGATCCATTGATTCTGGTGTTCTTTTAGCTGCAGACGCTCTAGGTCCTGAAGCTCTTGTGCCACCAGATTTTTGAAGCTCGCCATATTTAGGTTGCACATCAGCAGATTTGGATGGCCCTTTTGAAGGAGCTGATTTTGCTCTTAAAGGAATAGAATATTTTGGAGGACCCGTCACAAATTCTTTTTTATCGTAGCCGCCCTTTTTATCAAAGCCCCCTTTTTTATTATTACCCAACGGTTCTACTGCAATACCTCTTTCAATATCTTTTTTTCTTTGACGCGCAGCTTCACCAGCAGCTCTCGAATCTTTTTTTGCTTGTTTTTTTTCTTGCCTGTATTCTTCTTTAACAGCACTCCCTTTTTTCTTATTGGCAAACTTGTCAAAGTTGTCGGATCTTTTCGCTTTCATAGGAGGCGGTATTAATTGTCTTTATTGGCTAACTGTCCACAAGCCGCATCGATATCTTTACCACGACTTCTTCTTATACGAACGTTCACTCTGTTTTTTTGTAAAATTTCTACAAATGTTTCAAATCCATCTTCGTCAGGTTTGTCAAATGGGAAACGATCAATAGCATTGTATTCAATCACATTGATTAAATCTGCAGGCACTTGTCTGTAAATTTTAACCAATTCCATCGCGTCTTTTTCGCTATCGTTAAAATCCTTGAATAAGATATATTCGAATGTAATTTCGTTGCCTGTTTTTTTGTAGAAATAATTTAGCGCTTCTATCAATGATTCGATATTATTACTCTCGTTGATTGGCATAATCTCATTGCGCTTCTTATCATTGGCAGCATGAAGGGATAATGCCAATTTAAATTTCACTTGGTCGTCTCCTAATTGCTTGATTTGTTTTGCCACACCTGCAGTGGAAACAGTGATACGTCTTGGGCTCATGCCTAAGCCATCTGGTGAAGTAATTTTTTCAATTGCCTTCAATACATTCTTGTAATTCAATAATGGTTCACCCATTCCCATGAATACGATATTGGATAAATTTTGATCATAGGTTTTTTCTACCTGTTGTTTGATCATCACTACCTGGTCATAAATTTCGTCGAAATTTAAATTCCTGCTTCGCTCCATATAACCAGTAGCGCAAAATTTACAACTCAGACTACAACCTATCTGGGAAGACACACATGCCGTCTTGCGCAATGTGGTTGGTATAAGTACCCCTTCAATCATATGGTCGTCAAAAGTTCTGAACCTAGTTTTAAAAGTACCATCGCTACTCATCTGCGTTGTATCAATCGAAAGTGCTGGTAAAGTGAAGTGCTCCACTAATTTTTTACGTAAATCCAGGCTTAAATTGGTCATTTCGTCAAAGCTATGTGCATGTTTTTGCCATAACCATTCCACAATCTGTTTTACCCTAAACGGCTTTTCTTCGATTTTTGCTATAAATCGTTCAATCTCAGCGACCTCTACTGCCCTGATATTTGGTCTTGTTTGCTCCATGCTGCAAAGATACTTGATCAGTCTGTTAACATTCAACTATTTCTAATGGAAATGGTCATTTTATATGGGAATTTTCACTAAAACATAGTATTTTGAGTGACTTAAAACTTAAATCTACAATTATGAGAAAATTATGCTTTATGACCTTGATTTTAATGGGTGCTTTCTTGTCTGTAAATGCACAACAAGGTCCTTTAAATGATTATTTAGGAAAATATGTCTTTGCTCCAGGAAGTCCAGTAGAAGAAGTGTCATTAACTATTCAAGATTCTAGCTTGGTGATCAATTCTGCTATGGGTTCAACAATGCTTGAGAAAAAAGGGGTAGACAGTTTTTACTTAGCAACTTATGATGCCTTAGTAATTTTCAAAAGAAAAGATGGTAAGATGGTAGAGTCAATAAGTATTTTAGTGCAAGGTACGGAGCTTGTGGGTAAAAAAGAAGCAAGTCCAGTTGCATTAAAAGAAGATGAATTCTACGCAAAATATTGGATGAAACAAAACTACTAGAAGGTTTTAAAATTCCATTGTTGCAAGTGCTTCAAATGGAATTGTTTGTTGTGTTCCAGTGATTAAGTTTTTAAGAGTACATTCTTTTTTACTCAATTCATCGGATCCGATGATAATAATATTTGGAATGCCTTTCTTTTCGGCATATTTAAATTGCTTGTCGAATTTACTCTTGTCTGGGTAGATTTCACAAGCAATTTTTTTGGCCCTTAAAGAAGCCATCAAATGGTAAGCTTCTTTCGCTTCTTCTTCCCCTAAATTAAAAAATAAAATAGTCGTATGTTGCTCTACTGAAGTAGGAAAAAGATTTTTTTCCTCTAGTACATCATATATACGATCTACGCCAAAGCTAATCCCCACACCAGGTATATTCGGAACGCCAAATAAACTTGTTAAGTCATTGTACCTTCCGCCGCCGCCAATACTTCCCATCTCTGCGTCGATTGCCTTTACTTCGAATATCAATCCAGTATAATAATTCAAGCCTCTTGCTAATGTGAAATCTGCCACTAAATTTTTGGCTAATCCGCTTTGTGCATGATAGTCCAAAACATATTGTATTTCTTCAATGCCTTTTGTGGCATTTTCATTGCCCTTTAAAAGCACTCCGAGTTGTGTTAATTTTGATGCATTGGTTCCAGTGATTTCCAAATAGGTTTGGATTGTTTTTTGTTGCGCAGCAGAAAATCCTTTACGCTCTAATTCCTCTGCCACTTTTTCCCAGCCAATCTTATCTAATTTATCTATAGCAATTGTTAAGTCCATCATTTTATCCTCGCCACCACAAACTTGGGCAAGACCTAATAAAATTTTACGATTATTCATTTTCACCTCCACGTCTAATTGAAGTTCTTTAAACACCGTTAAGTAAATGGCTGTTAATTCTACTTCATTTAATAAACTGTCAGATCCAACAATATCTGCATCGCATTGGTAGAACTCTCTATACCTTCCTTTTTGTGGTCGGTCTGCTCTCCAAACGGGTTGAATTTGGTAACGCTTAAAAGGAAAACTTAAAGCGCCATGATGCATGGCCACATACCTTGCGAAAGGAATGGTTAAATCATACCTTAATGCTCTTTCTGTAATCTGCGTGCTAGATTTTCCTTCCAATATTTTCTGAAACCCTTCACCTGTAGCTGCTGCTTTTTGCGGGTTGTCTAAACCGTTATTTAAAATTTTGAAAATCAGTTTATCTCCTTCCTCTCCATATTTTCCCATCAGTGTGTCCAACTGTTCCATCGCAGGCGTTTCCAGTGGCTGAAATCCATATAATTCAAATACCGTCCGAATGGTTTGGAAGATATACTGTCTTTTTTGAACAGTCGCTGCGTTGAAATCTCTTGTGCCTTGTGGTAAAGAAGGTTTACTCATGAACTCAATTTGTTTGTAAAGATAATTTTTTAAATCGTTACCATGTTAATTGTTTAAATTGCTTTTCAAAATTGCCCCATATGGAAGAAAGAGAAAAATCTGAAAGGTCATTTCGTTTTTTTAGACGTATTTATGACTTCTCCATGTCCTCATTGATTCTTGGAATTGGGTGCCTCTTATTTGGCGCCAAATACTTGAAAATGGACATGGTTTTGAATATTGACAATGATTTTAGACTCATTTTTGGCACTTTGTGCTTGGTTTATGGTGGATTTAGGCTTTTTAGAGCGATTAAACAAGATTATTAATACAACCCCATTCAACAAAGGAACTATGCGCAACATCTTAATTGGCTTTACTTTTATACTACTCATGGTTTCATGCAAGAATGCATCCGAAAAGACTTTAGAATCTCCAAATGAAGGACTGATTCGCATTTCTGTTGAGGCAAGTTTTAAGCCATTTATGGAGGAGCAGTTAAAAGTTTTTTTAGAAAGCAATCCTAAGGCAAAAATTGAGGTAAGTTATAAATCCGAGATCGAATGTTTCAAAGATTTAGCCAATGATAGTACTAGGATGATTTTTGTTACCAGAGGTTTGGATAAGCAAGAACAGGTGGACTATAAAAACAGCCTTGGTTTTAATCCAAATTTTGCCATCCTTGCTTACAATGCAGTGGCTGTGCTGGTGCATAAATCAGCAAAGGATTCTATTTTTAGCATAGAGACCTTAAGACAAAGATTGAATGGAAAATCCAATGAAGAAGTGGTGATGGATGGCAATAATTTAACAGGCATCATTCGTTTTTTAAAAGATAGTTTAGCCAAAGACGCTCCTTTTGGAAAAAATGTTGTTGCTGCAAATGGGAGCAAAGAAGTGATTGACTATATCGCTACACATGCCGATGCCATTGGGTTTGTGGGGATGAACTGGATTGGAGATGGGTATGACCCTGCTCAAATTGAATTGCGTAAAAAAGTAAAACTAGGATTGGTTGAATGTACGCAATGCATCGAAAAAGGATATTTTTCAAAACCTTCGCCTGCGACCATCAGCAAAGCGCAATATCCGCTTACTTTACCTATTTATTATATATTAAAAGAAAATGCTGCTGGCTTAGGCACGGGTTTTTTAAACTTTCTAAGTTTGGAAAGAGGTCAGTTAATTTTTAAGCGTTCTTTTTTAGTGCCAGCAAAAATGGACTTTAAAAAAAGGAATAGTTTGCTAGAATAGCCCTAAATGCTAACAAGGTTTAGTAGAATTAACTAAAATTTAAAGCGGTTTCTTGCGAAAAAATTAATATTTTAGCTTTCTTAAAGTCGAAGCCCAATAGGATGCTTGCAATGAAGGTTTTGGACTGAGTATTATTTAAAAATAGAAAAAACACTGTGATGAAAAAATTGGTTGTATTGATGATGGCAGTCGCATTTGCTTTAACTGGAGTTAAAGCACAAATGCCTGTATCTCCATTAAACGAGGGATTGAAATTGTTGCGTTATGAAAAGAACAAATCGGCATTAGCTTTCTTTAAAGATGCATATGAGAAAAATGCAAAAGACCCAGAAACTATTTTCTGGTATGGTCAAGCGATTTTATCTCAAAATGGTGCTGGTGTTCCTGCAAAAGCGATTGTACAGGCTACAAAAGATTTATATCAAAAAGCGGCAACCGAATTAGGTAACAATGCATGGATCTTAGTGGGTACTGCTCATATCCAGTTATTGGAAGCAGGCGAATCTGCAGACCTCAATGCAATCAAGCAAACTTTAGAAGTAGCCATTACAACAACTTTAAATACAAAGGGTAAATTCAAGGGGAAGCCAAGCCAAGATATTGTGAATGCAATTGGGTATATACACTCTGAAACTCCTACTAAGGTTGGAGATCATCAATATGCGATTGATAAATTAAAGGAAACAATTTCTGCTTACGAGGGCACACCAGTGTTACCAAGTTTGTATGTTAATTTAGGGATTAACTACCTTAAATTGGGTGGTGAAAATGGTGGTGAAGCAGTAACTGCTTTTTTAGAATCCATCAATAGAGATCCACAAAATCCTTACCCTTATTATAGAATAGGAAAAGTGTATCAATCACAAAATAACGTAGAGTCTTTTGACGAATATTTTAAAAAGTCTTTGGCTGTTGATGCTAAGTTTCCTTCAACTTATTTTGCCTTATATCAGTATTATGCAGATAAGAATACAGAAACTGCAAAATCAAATCTTGATTTGTTTTTGCTAAACGCAGACAAGGATCCAGCTTTGGATATCTTTAATGCAGATTATTTATTCCGTGCTGGACAATACGACGCTTCTTTGGCGAAATCAAAGGAGTTAGAAGCAACTATTGGTGTTGAATCCTTACCACGTATTGGTGTTTTATTGGCCTATAACTATGACCGTATTGGAGACTCTATCCAGGCTAAAACTTATATCGAACAATTTATCAATAAAAGTCCAGCCGATCAGGTATTGAACTCGGATTATGAGCTTGCAGTAAAAGTGATGTCTAAATTCAAAGGCAACGAAACGGTTGTAGCAGGCATCCTAGAGAAAGCAATTGCAGCGGATACGGTGAAGGTAAATCAAATGAAATATTACAAGCTTGGAGCAGATATGTATGAAAAAGCAAATATGTATGTAGATGCTTTAAAGTGGAATGTGAGTTATTTTAACCTTAGAGCCATTAAAGACGAAGTCTATTTTTATAAGTTGTCAAGCGTTGCCTTGAATGCAAAAGATGGCCTTTTTACAACAGATATTGCAAAGCAATATATTGCTGCTTTCCCTGACCGTCAAAATGGGTATTCATTCAATTTGAAAGGAGCTAAATTGCTAGATACTGCCAATAATTTGGGTATCCAGTTTCAAGCTGCTACCTTACAAAATGAATTTTTGTTGAAAGATCCTGTAAAAAACAAGCAGGGTTTGGTGAACAATTATTATGTGATGATGGGTTATTTCAATGAAATGAAAGACCTAGAAAAAGCAATTGGCATGTGTGATAAAGTATTGGAATTAATGCCTGCCGAAGCACAAACAGTAAAAATCAAAGAGAGCTTGGTTAAGAACTGGGAGATCCTTAAAAAAATGCAAGGCAACCAAAAGCCTGCCACGGATACCCCAACTCAAAATCAGCAATAATTTACCTCCTTTTTAGTCCTTTTTAGGCTTCAAAAAAAAGATGCTAAAAACTCCCCATAATTGGGGAGTTTTTAGTTAAAACAAGTTCCTTTGCGTATTTTTGCGGCACCTAAATGACTTATAAATGAATAGTGCCGCCAATTACTTACCAATCGTATTGCAAATATTGTTTGCAGGTGGCTTTGTAGCCATCATGATTTTGGTCTCAAGCTTAGTAGGCCCTTCGCGAAAAACATCAGACAAATTAGAAAATTTTGCGAGTGGAATCGAATCTCATGGAGATGCAAGATCACCAATGGCCATTAAATATTTTTTAGTCGCTATCTTATTTGTTTTGTTTGATGTTGAAGTCATTTTCTTTTATCCATACGCCGTCAATTTTAAAAGTTTAGGCTGGGCTGGATTTTTCGAAGTGGTTTTATTTGTTGGGTTTTTCTTGGTGGGCTTTGTCTACATCATCAAGAAAGGAGCACTTAAATGGGAAGATTAATTTAAAAAAATATAATGCATAAATTATGCGTCCAGTAAGATTTAACATACACCCTAAAGAAGCCGAAATTGCAGATGCAATTGGAATGGGAAAAGCACCAGATGGTGTACCAGGTGATGGATTTTTTGCAACACAATTAAGTTCTGTTGTAGGACTTGCGCGTAAAAATTCTTTATGGCCTCTGCCTTTTGCAACATCATGTTGTGGTATTGAATTCATGGCTACAATGGCTTCACACTATGACTTATCGCGTTTTGGTTCAGAGCGTGTGGGCTTCTCTCCACGTCAATGTGATTTGTTGATGGTGATGGGTACGATCGCAAAAAAAATGGCGCCAGTCTTAAGACAAGTATATATCCAAATGGCTGAGCCACGTTGGGTAATTGCAGTGGGTGCTTGTGCATCTAGTGGTGGTATTTTTGATACTTACAGTGTATTGCAAGGGATTGATCAAGTGATTCCTGTAGACGTGTATGTGCCAGGCTGTCCTCCAAGACCAGAAGCGATTATTGATGGTTTTATGAAAATCCAAGACTTAGTTGGACAAGAAAGTATTCGCCGTAGAAATAGCGAACAATACAAAGCATTATTAAATAGTTATGGCATTCAATAGCCAACACTTAATTCTTATAATATGTCGTTAAGTAACGAAATGGTTCAAGAACAATTAATTGCAAAATTTGGAGACCAAGTGTCGCAATTTGCAACTAGTTATGGTATGCTTTCTTTTCAATCTCCAAAAGAAATCAATTTGAAAGTATTACAATTTTTATATGATGAGCCAGGTTTAGGATTTACATTTTTAACAGATATCTGTGCAGTCAACTATCCCGATCAAAAAGGAGCAGAATTGGTTGTAGTGTATCATCTGCATAATTTAAAAGAGAACATTAGATTGCGTTATTCCGTGAGCACTTCATTGGAAAATACAGATGTCTATACGGCCACTAAATTATTTGAATCCGCCAATTGGATGGAGCGTGAGACCTATGATTTCTTTGGTATCAACTTTGTGGGTCATCCTAATTTGAAACGTATTTTGAATGTAGATGAGATGGATTATTTCCCATTGAGAAAAGAATTTCCATTAGAGGATCAAACAAGAATTGACAAGGATGACGAAATGTTTGGTAGAGGATAAAAATTATAAAATCAAGGTATAACTAAATATACAATGGAACACAATCATATTACATTACCAGAGGGCTCAATTGAGAAAACCACGACCACTCTAAATATTGGACCTACACATCCTGCCACGCATGGTGTCTTTCAAAATATCATGGAAGTGGATGGAGAGCGCGTCGTTTCATCTGATCAAACAGTTGGATACATTCATCGCGCGTTTGAGAAATTGGCTGAAAGAAGACCCTTGTATCAAATTACAACGATCACCGATCGCTTGAATTACTGTAGTAGCCCTATCAACAATATGGGATGGCATATTACATGTGAAAAATTCTTGCAAATAGAAACACCTAAACGTGTAGATTATTTACGTGTGATCATTATGGAATTAGCGCGTATATCGGACCACTTAATTTGTAATTCTATTGTGGGTGTGGATACTGGTGCATACACTGGATTTTTATATGTGATGCAGTACCGTGAATTGATATATGAAATCTATGAAGAGATCTGCGGATCTAGATTGACAACGAATATGGGACGTATAGGTGGCTTTGAAAGAAATTTCACCAACACTGCATTCACTAAGTTGGAGAAATTCTTAAACGAATATCCAAAAGTGCTTAAAGAATTCGAGAGCTTGTTTACAAGAAACAGAATCTTTATGGAGCGTACACAAGGCACAGGCGGCATCAGTGCTGAGCGTGCAATGAATTATGGTTTTACAGGTCCAAATTTAAGAGCAGCTGGCGTAGACTATGATGTGCGTGTGCACCAACCTTATAGTAGCTACCAAGATTTTAATTTCACCGTACCTGTTGGGACAACGGGCGATAACTATGATCGTTTCTTAGTGCGCAATGCAGAAATGTGGGAGAGTATTTCGATCATCAGACAAGCGTATGAAAAAGTGCAAGCTTTCAAAGGAGCAGAAGCAGAAGTCTACCACGCCGATGTGCCTGACTATTATCTTCCTAAAAAAGAAGATGTGTATACAAAAATGGAGGCATTGATATGGCACTTTAAAATTATCATGGGAGAGATTGATTTACCAAAAGGTCAAATTTATTGCCCAGTGGAAGGTGGTAATGGAGAACTAGGTTTTTATTTAATCAGTGATGGCGGAAGAACACCTTTCAGATTGCACTTTAGAAGACCATGTTTTATTTACTATCAAGCATATTCAGAATTAATCAAGGGTGGCATGCTAAGTGACGCTGTGGTGACAATGAGTAGTTTGAATTTAATTGCTGGAGAATTAGACGCATAACAAAAAAAGAAATTTTCGATATGACCTATACTTTTAATGATACACAAATGGCCGAGTTGAACCGCTTGGTAGCGCGTTATCCGGAAGGAAAACAAAAAAGTGCATTGTTGCCTGCTTTGCATCTTGCACAAGATAGTTTCGATGGTTGGTTACCGACTGAATTAATGGACTACGTTGCTAGTTTATTAAAAATCGAACCTATTGAAGTGTATGAAGTGGCAAGTTTTTATAGCATGTTTAATTTAAAGCCAGTTGGAAAATTCATATTCGAAGTTTGTCAAACTGGACCATGTATGATAAGTGGATCTGATGACATCATTGCGTATATCCAACAACAATTATCCATCAAGCCAGGTGAGACCACCAAGGATGGTGTATTTACTTTAAAATTAGTGGAGTGCCTGGGTGCTTGTGGATATGCACCAATGATGCAAGTGGGTAAGATTTTTAGAGAGCATTTAACAAAAGAAAAAGTAGACAGCATTATTGCTGAATACAGAGCAACTGTAACAAATTAACAAATCACTGAACGCGTTAAAAATATTCAAATGGGTGTAAAACTATTACTAGATAAAGCAAATGTACCAGGGATCCGTTCTTACGAAGTATATCGTCGTGAGGGTGGTTACCTTAGTGTCGAAAAAGCTTTGAAGGAAATGAATCCCGAATCAATTGTTGAGGAAGTAAAGAAAAGTGGATTAAGAGGAAGAGGTGGTGCAGGTTTTCCAACTGGGATGAAATGGAGTTTTATTGCAAAGCCAGAAGGCGTGCCACGTCACTTGGTTTGTAATGCAGACGAAAGTGAGCCAGGTACATTTAAGGATCGTTACTTAATGGAGTTTATTCCGCATTTATTATTGGAAGGATTGATTGTGTCAAGTTTTGCATTGGGTGCTAATGATACCTACATTTATATCAGAGGGGAGTATGCATGGATTACAGATATTTTAGAAGAAGCCATTCATGAAGCAAAAGCAAATGGTTGGCTAGGAAAAAATATTTTAGGCACAGGGTTTGAATGTAATATTCATGTGCAACGAGGCGCCGGTGCTTATATCTGTGGTGAGGAAACCGCATTGATTGAGTCTTTAGAAGGCAAGCGTGGTAATCCAAGAATCAAGCCTCCATTCCCAGCGATTCAGGGTTTATGGCAACGTCCAACTGTGGTGAACAATGTGGAGACATTGGCTGCGATTGTTCCCATTATTAATATGGGTGGCGAAGAATATGCTAAGATTGGCGTTGGAAGATCCACTGGAACAAAATTAATTTCGGCATGTGGTAATATCAATAAGCCAGGTGTGTATGAAATTGATATGACGATCTCTGTAGAAGAATTTATTTATAGCGATGAATATTGTGGCGGTATCAAAGGAGGCAAGCAATTAAAAGCTTGTATTCCTGGAGGTTCTTCAGTACCCATCTTACCTGCTAACTTATTATTAAAAACAGCTACTGGTGAAACACGTTACATGAACTACGAAAGTTTGAGTGATGGTGGTTTTGCTACAGGCTCTATGTTAGGTTCTGGTGGATTCATTGTTTTAGACGAGGATCAATGTATTGTAAAGAACACATTGACCTTAGCACGTTTTTACCGTCATGAAAGTTGTGGTCAATGTTCTCCATGTAGAGAAGGGACTGGTTGGATGGAAAAAATATTACACAAGATAGAACATGGGCATGGTACCATAGCAGACATTGATTTATTATGGGATATTCAAAGAAAGATAGAAGGGAATACCATTTGTCCATTAGGTGATGCGGCTGCATGGCCAGTTGCTGCAGCGATTCGTCATTTCCGTGATGAATTCGAGTGGCATATCAACAATCCTGTTTTATCACAAACAAGCAATTTCGGTTTACAACACTATGCAGATCCAATTCATGTACCTGCATAACATAGAAATATAAACTATGAGCGAACAAAATTTATTTAAAGTAACAATCGACAATATTACCATTGATGTTCCAGCTGGAACAACAGTGTTACAAGCTGCTCGATTGATTGGGGGTCAAGTTGCTCCACCTGCAATGTGTTTTTATAGCAAATTGGAAGGAAGCGGCGGTAAGTGTAGAACCTGTTTGGTAGAAGTATCAAAAGGTTCTGAAAAAGATCCAAGACCAATGCCTAAATTGGTTGCTTCTTGTCGTACCACTGTAATGGACGGCATGGAAGTAAAGAACATTACAAGTGAAAAAGTATTGGATGCAAGAGCGGGTGTGGTGGAGTTTTTGTTATTGAACCATCCTTTAGATTGTCCTATTTGCGATCAGGCAGGAGAATGTCATTTACAAGATTTAAGTTTTGAACATGGCAAGGCAGAAACACGTTATGAATTTCAAAGAAGAACATTTAAAAAGCACGATTTAGGAAAGAACATTCAATTACACATGACGCGTTGTATTTTATGTTATCGTTGTGTGTTTACTGCAGATCAATTAACGAATAAAAGAGTACACGGAATTTTAGACAGAGGAGACCACGCAGAAATTGCAACACATATTGAGAAGAGTTTAGACAATGAATTTATAGGGAACGTGATTGATGTATGTCCGGTGGGTGCATTGACAGATAAAACATTCCGATTTAAAAATCGTGTTTGGTTTTTAAAACCAATGGATGCGCATCGTGATTGTCCAACATGCTCTGGTAGAGTGACTTTATGGAATAGAGGAGACGAAGTGTATAGAGTCACAGCAAGAAAGGATCAATGGGGTGAAATAGAAGATACACCAGATGGCAAGCCAGGCTGGATCTGTAACACTTGTCGTTTTGATAAAAAGGCAACTGCAGATTGGACCATCGAAGGACCTCGTGAAATTAGCAGACAGTCTGTAATTGCACAAGGACATTATGCGGGCAATATCGGTACAACAAAACCTAACGAGACTTTCAAAGCAGTGAATGACGGAAGAACGCCGCATTTATTGATGGATATTCATGATGAAAGCGAAGTGAATCAACCTACAATCCATTTAGGTAAAATCCAAGGACCTTCTCATGGGGATACTTTTAACACAAACAATACTCATAAAGCATAATTATATTAGCATGACAATTCTTGCATTTGATTGGGGGCTGGTGATAGAAAAATTAATTTTGATTGCTGTAGTTGTTTTCGGCAGTTTAGGCATCGCATTGTATACCACTTTTGGAGAAAGAAAAGTGGCTGCCATTTTACAAGACCGTCCGGGTCCTAACAGGGCTGGTCCTTTTGGATTATTACAACCATTGGCTGATGGCATCAAATTGATCATGAAAGAGGAAATCATTCCAACAGCTGCTAATAAGTGGTTATTTATTTTAGGTCCAGGTTTAGCAATGACTGCAAGTTTAATGACATGCGCAGTGATTCCTTGGGGTTCGGATATTGAATTATTTGGTCGTAAAATCGCTTTACAAATTGCGGATATCAATATTGGTATTTTATATGTTTTTGCCGTGGTGAGTATGGGTGTGTACGGTATCATGATTGGAGGATGGGCCTCTAATAATAAGTTTTCTTTAATGTCTTCTTTAAGAGCGGCATCACAAGCCATTAGCTATGAACTAGCGATGGGATTGGCTTTGATCGCATTGTTAATGACGACCGAATCTTTAAGTTTAAAGACCATTGTAGAACAACAGGTACAAGGCAACTGGTGGAATATCGTATATCAACCATTGGGCTTTTTATTATTTTTCATCGCAGCATTGGCAGAATGTAATAGAACACCATTTGATTTACCAGAAGCAGAGAATGAATTGAACTTTGGATACCATCAGGAATATTCTTCTATGAAATTGGGTTTTTATTTATTCGCAGAATACATCAACATGATTATGAGTAGCGCGATTATGGCGTCTATGTATTTTGGTGGTTACGATTTACCATTCTTTGATGAGTCTACTGTAGCACCTAATATTGCTGCTATGATTGGTGTAGGTACTTTATTGATCAAAATTGTTTTATTCATTTTCTTATTCATGTGGATTCGCTGGACCATCCCGCGTTTCAGATATGATCAATTAATGAACTTAGGATGGAAGACGATGATTCCATTGGCGCTTTTTAATTTATTAATTACGGGTGCTTTAATCCTAGCTAACTTATAATTTTTTTAAAACATTCTATATATACATGCAACCATTAACCAACAAAGCACAAGCAGTAAGCAGAGCCCCAATGACCTTTTGGGAGCGCTTGTATTTGATTAATATTATCAAAGGGATGTTCATTACGTTTAGTCATATGTTTAAAAAACAACCAACTACACGTTATCCCGAAGAGCAACGCGCATTTAGCCCTGTATTCAGAGGACTTCATGTGTTGAATAGAGACG
The DNA here is from genome assembly GCA_044368905.1 of Sediminibacterium sp. Classification (GTDB taxonomy): domain Bacteria; phylum Bacteroidota; class Bacteroidia; order Chitinophagales; family Chitinophagaceae; genus Sediminibacterium. Next base: position 15,024 of record JBILIU010000025.1, read on the forward strand.
AAGAAGGAAGAGAGCGTTGTACCGCATGTGGTTTATGCGCAGTGGCTTGTCCTGCAGAAGCAATTACGATGGAAGCAGCTGAGCGTGAAACAGGAGAAGAGCATTTATACAGAGAAGAGAAGTATGCTGCTAAATATGAAATCAATATGTTGCGTTGTATTTTCTGTGGCTTATGTGAAGAAGCTTGTCCAAAAGATGCCATTTACTTAAGCGAAACTTTTGCGCCTGCAAATTATACGCGTAAAGGATTTATTTATGGCAAACCCGATTTATTAATCCCAAATCCAATGACCGAAGCGAGTGATTTAGCTTTGGCTAGAGGAGTAGAAGCATAAACAATACTATGAGTACAGTAGACATTTTATTTTATCTATTATCTGCATTTGCAATTGTAAGTGCGACGATGGTATTAATTAGCAAGAATCCAATACATAGTGTATTGTGGTTGATCTTGGTATTCTTTGCTATTTCTGGACATTATATTTTATTGAATGCGCAATTCCTAGCCATTGTAAATATTATTGTTTACGCAGGTGCTATCATGGTTTTGTTCTTATTTGTGATCATGTTAATGAATATCAAAAAAGATGCTGAACCACAAAAACAATTATTGGTGAAGTTGACGGGTGTGATAGCAGGAGGTAGTTTACTTACTTTATTGATTGCGGTGGTAAAACAAACAACTCAAATCGAAGGCAAGCAAGTATTATTAAAAGAGGGTTCTATTGGATTGATTCACCCATTAGGTAAAGCATTGTTTAGCGACTATGTGATCCCATTTGAGATAAGCAGTGTTTTATTCTTAAGTGCAATGGTTGGTGCAGTCATTATTGGAAAAAAATAATTATAAATAAAATCATTAGAGATGTCTATACAGTATTATATCATTTTATGTTTGACTTTGTTTAGCATTGGAGTCGTTGGGGTATTGACCCGTCGCAATGCCATCATCGTATTCATGTGCATTGAATTAATGTTAAACGCAGTGAACTTATTATTAGTGGCATTTTCAAAAATGTACCATGGAGCAGCATTGCAAAGCGCAGCCAATACCACAGCAGGCATTGATGCACAAATTTTTGTGTTCTTTATCATGGTGGTTGCAGCGGCTGAGGTAAGTGTAGGATTGGCCATCATTGTCATGATGTATCGTAATACGCATTCCGTAGACATCAATTTCTTAAACAGATTAAAGAATTAATTCCACATGAAAACAATAATAGGATTGATCGTTTTATGGCCCTTAGCTGGATTTTTACTCAACGGATTGGGTCGTAATATTTGGAGTAAAAAAACTATT
>JBILIU010000098.1:0-4360 GCA_044368905.1 Sediminibacterium sp.
AATACGCATCAAGCAAAGTATGTAAAAAATCCTGCGCAAGCCCTATGGGTAGATATTCGTAAAGCACATTTATTGGTGCCACAAATGTTGGCTATCGAAACAGAAGTGACGAAACAATTTACACCAGAGACCAAGTACCGCAATCAAATGCGTTATGGCAAAGAAGTGAAATCTTATACAAAGCCATTTGCAGAAGCCTATGCAAAAGCCTTAGGTAATACAGTGAATGTTCAATTAATTGCATCCGCCAATATGATCGCAGATTTTTGGTTTACTGCTTGGGTGAATGCGGGTAAGCCTCAATTAACTTTAACAAGAGAGGTGAATGGTAACTTGGCTAAAGAATTAGCATCTTTCAAACAAAATAAATTAATTCAAGACGGATTGTTGATTAGTAAAAAAGACAAACCGGAAGATTAATAAAATAGATTTTTATTTCAATTGCGCCGCAATGCTTTGTGCTAGTTTCTGGCCATCCATTGCGGCGCTTACGATTCCGCCTGCATAGCCTGCGCCCTCGCCACATGGGTATAAGTTTTTAATTTGTGGATGCTGACAACTATCTGCATCCCTTGGAATCCTTACTGGTGAAGAAGTCCTACTTTCTGTGGCCACCACAATGGCATCATTGGTATAGTAACCTTTCATTTTTTTACCAAATGCTTTAAATCCATTTTGTAAAGTCTCGTGCACAAATTTTGGCAATACATCACCTAAGTCGGCGGCATGTAATCCAGGTAAATAACTTGCATCAGGTAAATCATTGGATAATTTATGCGTACAAAAATCTACCAGTCTTGCAGCAGGGGCCACTTGCAATCCGCCACCACTTTTAAATGCTTGCTGTTCAACATGCTGTTGAAACTCCAATAATAAAAGCGGATGATTTACATCCACTGCCTTTTTAGTTACTTGCTTTAAAAATTGTGCAGCAGTTGGCAAATCTATTTGAACGACCATGCCACTATTGGCATAAGGATTATTTCTTTTACTTGGGCTCCATCCATTCACCACAATTTCTCCAGGTGCAGTGGCTGCAGGGGCAATGATACCACCTGGACACATACAAAAACTAAATATCCCACGTTCATTCACTTGCTCCACCAAACTATATGCTGCGGGAGGAAGGTTGGGGTCTCTTGTCAAACAATGGTATTGAATCTGATCAATTATATTTTGTGGATGCTCCACGCGCACCCCCAAGGCAAAAGGTTTTGATTCAATCAGCACTTGCTTTTTATGAAATAGTTCAAAAATATCACGCGCAGAGTGGCCAGTTGCCAATAGCAATGCTTCAACTTCAAAGGCATCACCATCTGCAAAATGAATACGTTTGATTTTCCTTTTTTCGATATCAAAATCCACTAATTTTTTTTCAAACAACACCTGACCACCAGATGCTTCAATTTGCAGGCGCATGGCGGTGATAATTTGAGGTAATTTATTAGTGCCAATATGGGGATGGGCTTGGTACAAAACAGTCTCGTCTGCTCCAAACTGATAAAATAAGCGTAAGATTTTATCTATGCTGCCTCTCTTATTGCTTCTGGTATATAATTTGCCGTCACTATAAGTCCCTGCGCCTCCTTCACCATAGCAATAATTACTTTCTGGATCTACGATGCCTTCTTTATTTAATCTGGCCAAATCCCTACGTCTACTGCGCACATCTTTACCCCTTTCAATTACAATTGGTCTTAAGCCTAATTGAATACATTCTAGGGCTGCGAATAAACCAGCAGGTCCAGCCCCAATAATATGGACTTCTTTCGCATTTTTTGGAAGGATAGGGAAAAGGTAGGGTTCATTCTGTCGGTCCGAAACCGGCTCTTCTATAAATACCAGAAGGCTGAGGTTGATCCATACTTGTTGACGGCTTCTGGCGTCAATGGATTGCTTCAAAATATGATAGCCATTGATCTGGCTACCAGAGCGGCCTAGATTTTGCGCTATAGCTGCTAATAAAACCGACGCATTGGCTGCGTCGGCTGGATTCATCCTTAGTTGTATCGTTGATTGCATAGGGGTTAGGTGTTTATCCTAAAAAAATGCGGTTTGAGGCATATCAATTGATCACCTTATCATTAGAAAGGCAAGTCGTCGCTGCCCTCAGCTGGATCGCCAGCAGGCATATCAAAATAGGCGCCAGCATCAGAAGGTGCTTCATTACCACCAAGGGCAACTGCTTCCATTCTCCAAGCGTCTAAATTGGTAATATAATTGTCTTTTCCGTCTTTGTTCCACTTGGAACCCTTGATATTAAAGAGCACTTTCACTGTATCCCCAATATTGAATCTGTCGGGCATAGCAGTTCTATCTTGCACACACTGAAATTTCACATAATTGGTAATGGTTTTGCCATTGATGTCCTCTGACTTCTCCACCACAAATTCTCTTGTTTTAAAGGTCTCTTTTCTTTGGATGGTCTCGTATTTAGCAATCAATTTGCCGATTAATTCGTAGCTCATAGTATAATTTATAGCTATAAAGGTAGCGATTATTGCCCATAACTCTTTGGGGCTTAATTAAAACAATTTATGGCCAAAAAATAAGTGGATAAAACACCCTTTTTTAAGAAAAAGTATATAACTTGAACGCCTGACTGAATCGAAAGAAGCCCCCATTTATTGGCATTTATGCTACATGTAAAAAAAACCAAAAAAAAAAGTTTTTTTTTCAACATAAAGAGTCCATATTCGCATACCGGTTTACTAGAGGTAAGTCTACGGAGAGGAAGAAACAATACTTATTAACGTTTAAAGGTTTAGAATTAAGAAATGGCGAATAGTGCAGATTTAATATGGGCAAATTGTTTAAAGATCATCAAGGATATTGTTGAATGGCAGCATTACAAGACTTGGTTCGAGCCAATACAGCCAGTTGAATTAAAAGACCAGGTCTTAATGATCCAGGTACCTAGCCAATTTTTTTACGAATACATTGAGGAGCATTACGTGAATCTATTAGCAAAAACCTTAAAGCGTGAGCTTGGAAAGGATGCTAGATTAGAGTACCGTATTATGGTGGATAGTGGTGCGAATGGTTCTAAGAACAAAGGTTCTATGGATTTGCCAGCAAGTGGCATGAAAACATACAATAATAACGAGATGAATTTCCCGTTGGTGATTGACAGCCCAGTGAAGAATCCTTTTGTGATTCCAGGGTTGAAGAAAATGCAAATTGATCCTCAGTTAAATCATAATTACACATTTGATTCATTCATAGAGGGAGACTGTAATAGGGTTGCCCGCCGTGCTGGTAAAACAGTGGCAGAAAAGCCGGGTGCCAATTCATTTAACCCATTGGTGATTTATGGTGGGGTAGGATTAGGAAAAACACATTTGGCGCAAGCCATTGGAAACGATGTAAAACGCATCCACCCAAACAAAGTGGTTTTATATGTAAGTTCTGAGAAATTCATCAATCAGTTCCAAGACCATAGCCGTAATAATGCCATCAACGATTTCATCCATTTTTATCAGTTAATAGATGTCTTGATCATAGACGATGTTCAGTTCTTCAATAGAGCAGAAAAATCTCAGGATGCATTCTTTGCCATCTTCAACCACTTACATCAAAGTGGCAAGCAATTGGTATTAACTTCTGATAAAGCACCAAAAGATTTAGAAGGATTACAAGAGCGTTTGTTAAGTCGTTTCCGTTGGGGTTTGAGTGCTGACATTCAAGTGCCAGACTACGAGACAAGAATAGAGATTTTAGAGAAGAAGATGAAGGCAGATGGATTAGATATGCCAAAGGAAGTAGTGAAGTACGTGGCATACAATATCAATACGAATGTAAGAGAATTAGAAGGTGCGTTGATTTCATTATTAGCACAGTCTTCTTTGAATAAGAAAGAAATTGATGTTGAATTAGCAAAGAAGGTATTACGCAACTTTGTGAAAACAAGTAGCAAGGAAATCACGATCGATGCTATTCAGAAAATGGTATGTGAATTCTTTGAAGTGCCTTATGACAAATTGTTACAAAAAACACGTAAGCGTGAGATTGTACAAGCACGTCAAATCACCATGTACCTTGCAAAAGCATTTACCAAGAATTCATTAAAAACAATTGGAGAGCATTTTGGCGGACGTGATCACACAACGGTAATCCACTCTTGCCAAACTGTGAAGGATTTAATGGATACAGACTCTATGTTTAGAGAGAATGTGATGGAGTTGACTCAGAAAGTACAGTTGGCGGCTATGTAGGCTCCAGAATCGACCGAAGCTCCTGATAGATAAGCAAATAAGATATAGGTCCGGAATGAACTTTATTTAGTTTATTCCGGACTTTTTTTAGGATTTTAACTTACTTGTGCTTATTTTTGCACCCCTCGAAAGAGGTTTCGGAGGAG
>JBILIU010000026.1:0-16157 GCA_044368905.1 Sediminibacterium sp.
TTGTACCATCTTTGCTTAATGTTACTTCTTGAGCAACATAGTGTGTTCTTCTTTTAGCGCTACGTTGTTGTGAGTGTCTGCGTTTAGGATTAGGCATCTCTTATTTTTTAAATTTTTACTATATTATATTTTCTATTCTACTTCTTCTAATACTTTTATTCTTCTAGTCTTCCACTTCATCATCACTCGCTGTTCGCGAGTTCTCATCCTATGCTTCCTCATCAGACGCTTCCGCGTCTTCTTCTTCTTCTTCTAGATCCTTGAACTGATCCAATCCTTTCCAAAGCGATTTTGATGTTGCATCGGTAGGAGGGTTTTCATTGAAGAAATTCAGCTGGTCTATGACTTCTTGGTTACATGTTGATTTTCCTTTTTCATCCAATTTGCAAATATGTTGCAAAGGAACGCTAAGGCTAATAAATTCGTATATCCAATTGGCTACAGACAAATGACTATCGTTACGGTCTAGGTAAAAAATGTCAGGATCTTCCTCTTCGCTATTCATCTTGTCGGCGTTATCAACAAGTTTTACAACTATATTGAATTCGTCCCAAAGTTGAACAGTAAGTGGATTCCCACATCTATCACAGATGGTATCAATGGCCCCGTCAATATCAAAATGTAATTGCATGAAACCTGAGTGTTTATCCAGAAGGAGCTTCACCTTGGTTTGACAATTACTGAAATCTTGTGGTCCAAAATCTAAAAAGAACTGATCCTCAATACGGTACTCGAACTCATGTTCTCCAGCTGTTAAGCCAACAAATGGAATTTCGAATGTCCTGTTATGGCCCATAACCGTACTTTAAGGGTGGCAAAGTTAGTAAAAATAGGTCAAAAGACAAAGTTTATACTAATTTTACTAGATAATTATTCTGTGCAAATGTATCGATTTAGACCGGGTTGGAGCAAGTTCATTTTACCATTCGTATGGGTACTTCTATTTGCTATCTGTATACTGGCGCCTAATTATCCAAACTTAATAGCAAATTACCATAACCAAGGCTTTTTTAAATATTGGACATTTGGATTGAGATGGGTATTTGGGCGTATCCCATTTGCGATGGGTGAGTTTATCTATTTTATTGTTATTATATTATTGATTATCAATATAATAAAGTATTTTACTTCATTAAAAAAATTCAATCAAATTTGGCAAAAAATAGGTTTTATACTATTTAAACTAGCTTGGTTAGCCATCCGATTATTTGTGGTGTTTCAGTTTATTTGGGGCTTTAATTACATGCAACCAGATCCAACCAATACATTTGATTTAAGCATCCAGCCCCCAAAAAACGTTCAAATTGCACAAATCGAGATCAATCAATTGACCAATGAATTGATTCAGGAACTCAACCAAACCAGAAGTAATCTATCCAGCTATAAAGGGGTCGCACCCAATTTTGAACAAACTGTAGCAAAAGTGCAGGATGCTTATGTAAGGATATCAAAGGCATATCCCATGCTTCAACTTCAACATCAAAGTGTCAAAAAAGCGATTTTCCCAACCTTGGGGGATTATGTTGGATTTTTGGCTTTTTATCAACCCATCACGGCAGAAGCAATCGTACGTGCTGACCTACCTATGGTGACCCAACCCTATACCATTGCACATGAAATGGCGCATCAATTAGGATATGCATCAGAAACTGAAGCCAATTTCATTGCCTTTGTGGTCGCAACAGAAGCGGATGAACCGATGTTAAAATATTCTATGCTATTGCAAATGTTTACTTATGCGCAGGATGCACAATTATTGTTACTTGCAGGTACAAAAGGTTTTGATGCATGGAAAGCGCAGATAGCAAAGAATAAAGCCTTGTTAAGTCCTGAGGTATTGAAAGATAGGGCTGAGATCAGAGCATTCTTTACTGCTAGAGCAGGGAAGCAAATACAAGCATCTAATCAGTTATATGATCAATTCTTAAAATGGAATCAACAGGCAGCAGGCTTGGATAGCTATGCGGATGTATTAAAATGGGTTAGGGCGTATCGACTTAAAACTGATTCTTCCACATCATACTCTCAATAGGCTTTTCTGGCTGTCCGCTATACTTAGCGTTTTTCTTTTGATTGTATTTAACTTCGATTTCGCCATCTACAGGGAAGTAAATCAATTGACCAATTGGCATCCCTTTATAAACACGTACAGGTTGTTTAACAGAAATTTCTAGGGTCCAATAACCACAGAAACCTACATCACCTTTACCAGCTGTGGCATGAATATCAATCCCTAATCGACCAGTAGATGATTTACCTTCTAAAAAAGGTACATGCGCATGTGTTTCTGTGTATTCTAAAGTAACCCCTAAATAAAAGCCAGTTGGCTCTAAAACAAATCCTTCTTCAGGAATTTCAAAGTAGGTAATTGTATTGTGTGCTTTGGCGTCAAGTACAGCATTGTCATAGGTAGCCAACCATTTTCCAAGATGCACGTCATAACTATTACTTCCAAGATCTTTACGATCGTATGGTTCAATCTTAATGGTTCCTTTTTGGATTTCTTCGAGTATGCGTGAATCTGATAATATCATTTTAATCGATTTATGTTTAATTTCGGCCTTTAAAACAGACCGCAATCTAATTCAAAATGCCTTTCTTTTATCAACAAAATATTAACGAGACAGTTCATCTAGCCATTTGGTCTATCCAAGAACCTGTGTCCTTTTTTGAGACAGATGTGCAGCTTGCTGTTCCCATTGCCAACGAGGAAAGAAGGACTCAACATTTGGCCGTAAGATTATTATTTAAATTAATGATGCCAGAGGCAGATTTAAGTCAATTGGTGATGGCAGATAATGGGAAACCTTATTTAATAGGTTTGCCTTTTCATTTCTCATTTTCACATTGTAAAGGTTATGCAGCTTGTGCGGTTGATGAAAAACCAGTAGGAATCGATATTGAAATCATACACCCACGCATTGCGAAAGTGGCACATAAGTTTTTAAATGAAAATGAGAAAGCAATGATTGCTGGCTTAGATGAAAAAGTTCAATTAAATCAATTGGCTTTTTTATGGGCAGCTAAGGAAGCCATGTATAAAAAACATGAACAATTGGGGATTGACTTTGCGAAGGATTTTAATATCCTTGAATTAGCAAAGGAGGATAGGGGAAGTGTTCCTGCTCAAATTTTACATAAAGAGAGTAATATCAAAGTCAAGTTAGATTACCATTTTGGTTCGGACTATATCTGTGTGACTTGTTATCACTAAATATAATTTAGAATATTATTCTTCCTCTAGTCCAATTGTGGTATCATCTTCTAGTAAATCTAAATGGATGGCATCCGCACCTGCAATGCCTTCGATAGATCCTTTAATGTGCATGGCATTGAGTAATACTTTTTCAAGTTGTTTTTCTCTAGCTTTCCAAAGTTTTTCCATCGCATCTCTTTCCTTTTGAATACTAGAACGCATCTGTCTAAAACCTTCGCCAACGGCTTTCCATTGTTCGCTGAATTCATTGCTCGTTAAGTAATCATAAAGAAAACTCATTTTGTCTCCTTTGTTGACTTGGCTCTTTTTGGTATCATGGATTTTTAGAATCGCATTTCTCAATAATAAGGCAACACTTTTAACCTCTTGGAAAGAGCAAATGTATACGCCGTCTTTTTCACCAAAACGATCTAATTCTTTTGGAAAAGTTTGTGTTACAATCACAGCAATGTCTGCACTTTGGCTGCGCATATCCGCTTTTAATTTATCAATCCACTCTTGGTTAAAATCTTTGGTCCTCTTGCTTTCATAAATAATTTTACCTGCTTCTTGCCCAAGGCTATTGCGCACTAGTTGAATACAGTCTGCGCCGCGTACCCCTTTACCTACTTCTGAAATCTGGTCAAAAGGGAAACTTGTTTTAAGGAGTTCTTCTAATAATAATTCTTGCACTTCGCCTTGCATTTGCATACTGCCTTGTTCTGCTTTACGTCGCATTTCTTCGGCTAGTTTGCGTTGGTCTTCTAATTGTTTTTCTAATTCTTTTACTTTCAACACATGCTCTTGGTCTTTAATAGACAAGCGTTCTGCTTCTTCCTTTTGTATTTGTGCTTTTAAACTTTCTCTTTCGGTATTTAATTTTCTTTGTAATTCTAATTCAAGTTCAGCTTCCTTGGCTTGAATGGCTTGCACTTGTTTTAAGAATTCTAATTCCTTTTGTCTAAACTCATTTACCTGCTTGCTCATATTGGCTTCGTTGTCTTGCATCAACTTAAGCTTATGTTCATATTCGCCAGCAATATTCTTTTTTAATTGTTCTGTTAGTTCGCTCTGAATTTTTGTTTTTTGTTCCGCCAACAATAGATTGGTTTCTTCTTCTTTCTTTTTTTGCCAATCGGTCATCTTGCCACGCAATTCTTTTTCAATCTCGTCGCGGATAGCGTCGGTTGGTTCAAAGCTGTGTTGACACTTGGGGCAGGTTACGTTGTAATTTGACATGGTACAAAGATGCAAAAAATAATAACAGCCTCACTAAATTTATGTAATTTTGCACTCCACGCGGAGGTGGCGAAATTGGTAGACGCACTACCTTGAGGTGGTAGCGCCCATACCCGGGCGTGGGAGTTCGAATCTCCTCTTCCGCACAAAAAAGCCCTCCGGAAGATCAGGAGGGCTTTTTAATAGGTTGGAGGTCAATATTACAAAGACTTCAAGATCTCATCAGCAGATCTTACATAGTCCATATTTTTTGCTTCAGTCGCCATTTGCTTACAAGTTTCAGCACTTGCTTTAGCACCTTTCTTATCATTCAATGCAACATGAATTCTTGCTTTCAATAAATGCAACCAATATGCTTTTGCATTGGCAGCAATTGCTTTATCTGCATATACTAATGCCAGTTTGTAATCATTGTCTAATTCAAGGTAAAATGTTGCTGCAGATTGGTACATATTTGGATTCACAGTTGCAGCAGCTGATGCAGCTTCAATTTGTGCACGAACTGCTGGTCTGATATCTGTGCTAATTGGGATATTCACTTTTGTCTTGCCCCATTTCAAATAAATGGTTGCAGTTTGAGCAGTAATAGCGTCAATGCCAATTGTGAAAGTTTCAGTCGTGCTTCCAGTTGTTTCTGGAGCAACTTTAAAGCGAACCACATCTTCTGCTTCTTTGTAATCAAAACTTCCCCAGCCTTTAGAATTGGTATTGATAATAATGGTCCATTCTGAAGCACCTGGAATAGTGAATAAACCATAAGATCCTGCAGGGATTGTTTTACCACCAATTGTTACTGGATCAGAGAAAGTCAATTTAGTGGCGCCATTCGCACCTGTTCTCCATACATCACCGATAGGCGCTAATAAACTACCTGCACTAAAAACCGGACGACCTTTTAAGCTAGGTCTTGAGTAAACGATTTCAATTTTGCCTAATCCAAATTCTTGGGTTAATGTTTGAGCAGGACTAGGAGCAGGCATCTTCACTTGAGCCATTGTTGTTAAGCTTAAAAAGCTTCCAATTACAAAAAGTATCTTTTTCATATTTCTTTATTTTAGAATAACAAACCTACTTTATTTTAGGCGTTTTTTAGGTTATTTTTTTTGAAAGGCAGGGTGGAACCTATCCAAAGTATCCCTAAGGAAATCCCTATTGATATGGGTATAAATTTCGGTGGTGGTGATGCTTTCATGACCTAGCATTTCTTGGACTGCCCTTAGATCAGCACCTCCCTCTACTAAATGTGTGGCAAAGCTATGACGAAGGCTATGGGGGGAGATGGATTTCTTAATACCTGTTTTAAGGATGAGGTCTTTGATGATATAAAAAATCATGACCCTGCTTAGCCCTTTACCACGGTTGTTAAGGAACAAAATATCCTCGCAGTTTTTAGCAGGGGTTTGATGGACTCTAATGGTATCCTTGTATAATTTGATATACTTAATCGCATCCGATCCTATAGGTACCAATCTTTCTTTATCGCCCTTGCCAATTACCCTAATGAATCCAACGTCTAGATACAAGCAGGATATTTTAAGTTGAATGGCTTCTGTTACCCTAAGTCCAGAACTGTACATGACTTCTAAAATGGCTTTGTTTCGGCCGCCCTCTGGCTTGCTAAGGTCAATCTCTCCAATCATTTGTTCTATTTCTTCAAAGCTTAATACATCCGGTAGTTTTCGACTTGTTTTAGGACTAGGTAGTAAAGTTGTTGGGTTGATATGACAAATCTGTTCAATTAAACAATATTTAAAAAAAGCTTTTATACCGGATATAATTCTAGCCTGAGATGTAGCAGCCATGCCTATTTCACCGATACTTTGAATGAACCCTTGTAAGTGCGTCATTTCAATATCTGCAGGGGTATGGATTGCTTTAATTGGTTCTAAATAGGAAGCTAACTTATCAATATCTCTTAAGTAAGCGTCTACAGAATGCACACTCAATGATTTCTCTAATTGCAAGAAAGCTTTAAATCCTTTTTTATAGATATCCCATTGCATTTGCTCAAAACTAGTTTAGGAAAAGATTTGATATTTCATTGATAAAGGGTTTATTTCGTGTCTGATTCAAAACCCTATGCAAGTAAATTTAAGGTCATTTAAGCAGAAAGTTAAACTTAATGCAAAACAATTCAGATCGTTCTTAACAAAGATAGAAAAGAAAAATCCTAAAAACCTTGATCAAATTGCAGCAAAATTAAATTCAGAAGTTTGGGCCGAAGTAGATTGCTTGTCTTGTGCGAATTGTTGTAAATCGATGAGTCCAACTTTTACAACCACTGATATCAAAAGAATTGCTGCACATTTTGAGATAAAGCCTGCTGAATTTAAAGCGACTTGGTTGGAGTACGATAAAAAAGATAAGGATTGGGTGAATGTTTCAAAACCTTGCCAGTTCTTGAATTTAAGCACAAATATGTGTTCTATCTATGAGGTAAGACCGGCTGACTGTGCAGGGTTTCCGCATTTAACCAAAAAGAAATTTGTAGAGTACATTCATGTGCACAAACAGAATGTGGAATATTGTCCAGCAACCTATAAGTTAGTAGAAAAAATGAAGGCCTCAATGGTGTAAATAGCTGGACTAAATAGATGCTTGTTTAAAAATATACATCTTCGATAAAAAATAGATCCCATTTATTTTCTGAGTATAATTGTATTGCAATCACATCGAATTGAAGCATTTTCCAACAAGGGTTTTGATATTGGAATAAGGCAGCTGCATTTTTTAAGTGCTGCATTTTTAACGCATCGATATGCTGTTCTGGAAAACCATAAGTAGCCGACCTCCTGGTCTTTACTTCAATTATATGTAAGCAGTTTTCCTTGCTTGCAATAATGTCAATTTCTAAATGTTTGTAGCGCCAATTTCTAAAAAGGACGGTATAACCCATGTTGATTAGGTAGCTTGCAGCTTTATTTTCGCCTAAAAACCCAGTATCTTTGTTGTGTTGACTCATTATAAGTGGAATTAATTTGATTTTTGAGTAAACAGGAAAATAGTTAAAAGTAATACATGAACACAGCGTATAAATTACATGGAATTCATAGGCATTACGAGTGGGGTGGTAGCGCATTCATTCCTCAATTAATGCATGTAGACAATGCGATTGGTAAGCCATTTGCAGAATATTGGATGGGGGCACATCCCTCTGCGTCTGCCATGGTGGAAACTGCTGAAGGTCTTATGGCGCTAGATCAAATGATCCAAGAAAATAAGGTAGCATTTTTAGGTCAAAAAACTACAACTCAATTTGGGTCTTTGCCTTATTTATTTAAAATCCTTGATGTCGAAAAAATGCTGAGTATTCAGGTACATCCTTCTAAGGGAAATGCGGAAACAGGCTTTTTAAAAGAACAACTTGCGGGCGTGCCGATAGATGCAGCTCACAGAAATTATAAAGACCAAAATCATAAACCAGAAGTGATGGTGGCTTTAAGTGATTTTTGGTTATTACACGGTTTCATGCCAGCCATTGCACTTAAAGAAAGATTAACAAGTCTTGCTCCTTTACAAACTTTATTACCCGTATTTGGTCAGGATGATTACGAGGGCTTATATGGTCATTTTATGCGCCTTGATCAATCTGCAGCAGATAAGATATTAAAACCTTTATTGGACTTAGCGGTCGTCGAAGTGGCAGCCGGAAAAGTAGATAAAGCACATCCACATTGGTGGGCTAATAAATATTATGGAGGTATCGTACCAGCATTCAATATTGACAAAGGCATCCTTTCTATCTATATTTTAAATATCGTCAATGTGCCAAAATACCAGGGGGTATTTCAGGGGGCAGGGCTCTTGCATGCTTATTTAGAAGGACAGAATATAGAATTGATGGCCAATAGTGATAATGTATTAAGAGGTGGACTAACTCCAAAACATATAGATATTGAAGAGCTCCTAGAACATGTAAAATTTGAACCAACTTATCCAAGTATTCTAAAGGGGGATTTTAATAATTCAAATGAGGTTCAATTCCCTTGTCCAGTGTCCGATTTTGGTTTAACTAAAATCACCATAACACCCGGGGAAACTTACACAAACGAGACCAATTCCTTTGAAATGTTCTTAGTGATGCAAGGAAATGTACAATTGGACGGGATTGACTTAAAACCCGGGGAATTGGCTGCAGTCAAGGCTGGATCGGCCTATCATATCCAATCAACTGGGTCGGAAACGGCTGTAATTTTCAAATCTTTTGTGCCTTAGTCGAATTATACACATTTGAGGAAAATCAATCCTGTTTAAAACTAACCATTTATGTATATTTGTTTTTATAAATAATATTTTAAATAGCAACTGATGAAACTGAACAAAGAAATAGTGATTGCCTTAATTATAATGATTGTAACGAGTGCTTTATATAGAGTGTTACCAGGAAGACCATTTGGTTTTGCACCTCAAATTGCAATTGCTTTATTCAGCGGCTCATTGTTTGTAAAAAACAAACATTTTGCATTTTTGTTACCGCTTGTTTCAATGTTCTTGTCAGATTTATTCTATCAAGTTTTGTATGTGAACCATTTAACGACCATTCAAGGTTTTTATGATGGACAATGGCAGAACTATTTATTAATTGCTGCAACTGCAATTTTTGGATTTGGTTTACAAACAAACAATGTAAGCAAATTCGCAGGTAATTTTATTGCTGCTCCAACTGTGTACTTCCTAGTTTCAAACTTTATGGTATGGGCAAGTTTTGGTGGTTACCAACGTCCTTTGACTGCTTCAGGTTTATTACAAACAATGGTAGACGGTTTGCCATTTTATGGATACAGTGTAGCAGGCACATTCGTTTTTGGTGCTGTGATGTTTGGCGGATTAAAATTGATTCAGCCTAAATTAAAAGCGATTAAAGTAAAAAGCTAATTTATTTCTTGGGATCTACCTGTTCGTAAAATTCGTCAATTTGCCAAGGGCCTGTATCCGCGGCCATGGTGGCTAACTCGTCGCAACGATTGTTATAAGGGTTGTCCGCATGTCCTTTTACCCAATGAAATTTCACTTTATATAGTTTAGATAGCTCATAAAAGGCTAGCCATAGGTCTTTGTTCTTTTTGCCTCCTTTAAAGTCTGTTTTAATCCAGTTGTCTAACCATTTTTTCTCTACAGATTCAACCACGTATTTACTATCTGTATATACAAGAATTGGTAATTTTTTCGTCTTTAAAATTGAAATGGCTTTGATCACAGCCAATAGCTCCATACGGTTATTGGTGGTATATTTATACGCTTCTGCTATCTCTTTGACCTTCTCGCCCCATATCAAAATAGCACCAAAACCGCCTGGTCCTGGATTGCCTCTTGCCGAGCCATCAGTATAGATAATAATTTTGTCCATGGATGCCTTTCTTGGTCGAAAGCAAGATACAATAATTTGATTAGTTAAGGCTATTTCATTGAATTTGTAATTATCTTTAGCGCCATTCGAAACAAGATTGAATATGATTGAAAAACTGAATTTCCATTTAAGATTTAAGACCAATTTTGGTCAAACTATTTTCATTACTGGAAACCACCCTTTATTAGGCAATGGCAATATCGAATCGGCTGTTCCAATGGTATATTTAAATGAGGATTATTGGGTCTTACATTTAGCAACAAAAGGATTGTTGAAGTCCGAAACAATTCACTATAGTTATTTTATTCAAAATGCAGATGGGACTAAAATTTTTGATTGGGGTTCAGATAAATCTATCATCGTAGATCAATTGGCCACAAAGGAATTGGTTTTGATAGATGCCTGGAATTTTACTGGATATATTGATAATGCATTTTATACAGCACCTTTTGCTAATGTGTTATTAAAAAGTAAGGGGCATCAAGTAAAACCAGACCATCCAAAAAACGCAACGCATATTTTTAGAGTGAAAGCGCCTCTACTAACTACCAATCAAACAATTTGTATCATTGGAGAGGCTAAGGAAATTGGTGGATGGGATGCAGCAAAAGCATTGCCATTAAATAAAATAATAGATCAACCTTATTATGAAATTGCTTTGAACTTAAGTAAATGCGATTTCCCATTGGTATATAAGTTTGGTATTTATGATTCAGCACTAAAAAAGTTTGTTTCATTTGAATCTGGAAATAATAGGGTATTGTATGAGCCAGTTAGTAAAGGCAAGTTAGTCATTGTACAAGACGGATTTGCACAGGTAGGACATCATCAATGGAAAGGAGCAGGTGTTGCGATTCCTGTTTTTTCATTAAGATCTAAGCAAAGTATCGGTGTTGGAGAATTTAGTGATATTAAATTATTGGCAGATTGGTCTACAAAAATTGGTTTAAAATTAATTCAGTTATTGCCAATCAATGATACCACTGCAACTCATAGTTGGATGGATTCTTATCCCTATGCAGCGATTTCGGCTTTTGCTTTACATCCAATGTATATTCGTTTATCTGAAATAGTAGATGCCGATCAAGCGCACTTAATTCAAGATGCAGTGGATCAACAAATCGCATTGAACAACTTATCTGTAGTAGATTATGAAGCAGTGCTATCTGTGAAGTGGAAAGCACTAAAAACAGTTTATGCAGTTAATGGAAAAAGAGATTTAGCAACAACTGATTTTAAACAATTCTTTAATGACAATCAAGCCTGGTTGGTACCTTATAGTGCATTCTCTTATTTAAGGGATTTGCATGGTTCTGTAGATTTTAATGCATGGCCTAGTCATGCTAAATTCAGTGCAGCAGAAATTGACCAATTAGCAAATCCAAAATCAAAGACCTATTCCGAAATCGCTTTCTTTTATTTTGTTCAATTTCATTTACACCTTCAATTAAAAGCAGCGACCGATTATGCACACGCACAAGGTGTGGTATTGAAAGGAGATATTCCAATTGGGGTGTATCGTTTTGGTGCAGACGCATGGCAGCATCCTCATTTATTTCATATGGATAAGCAAGCAGGTGCGCCGCCGGATGATTTTGCCGTATCGGGACAAAATTGGGGTTTCCCTACTTACAATTGGGATCAGATGGCTGCTGATGGTTTTGCTTGGTGGAAGTCTAGGTTTGATCAAATGAAATTCTATTTTGATGCATTCAGGATTGATCATATTTTAGGTTTCTTTAGAATTTGGAGTATTCCAATGCATGCAGTAGAAGGGATTTTGGGACATTTTGTTCCAGCCATTCCAATAACCATCAATGAATTGAATGCAAAAGGAATTGCTTTTGATCACTATCGATTCACGATGCCTTATATCAATGAAACTATATTGTTTCAAGTATTTGGTTATGACAATAATTATGTAAAATCTAATTTCCTTGAATCCATAGGGGATGAACATTTTGCACTGCTGCCTGCATTTAAAACACAACGCGCAGTAGAAGCGTATTTTGAACAGCAGGAACAGACCGTATTTAATTCCAAAATAAAGCAAGGATTATACGATTTAATTTCAAATGTTATTTTGCTTGAAGGGGATCAACCACAAACATATCATTTCAGATTCAATATTGGGCATACTAGTTCTTTTAATCATTTAGACAAAAACAGGCAAAACAAATTGCATGAATTGTATGATGACTATTTCTTTAAGCGTCAGGATACTGCTTGGGAAAAAGAAGCCATGCAAAAACTACCCATGTTAAAACGCTCTACGAATATGTTGATCTGTGGGGAAGACTTAGGATTAGTTCCATCTTGTGTGCCACATGTGATGTATCAATTGGGCATGTTAAGCTTAGAAGTGCAACGTATGCCAAAAGCAAATCATAAAACTTTTTTTCATCCGAATGATGCTCCTTATTTAAGTGTGGTAACTCCTTCGTCACATGATACTAGTACCATTAGAGGATGGTGGGAGGAAGACAGCGCAAAGACACAGCAGTTTTATCAGTATGAAATGGGTCAACAAGGTAAAGCACCAGTCTATTGTGATGGCTGGATTAACAAAGCAATTTTATCACAACATTTATATTCTCCTTCCATGTGGGCCATCTTCCAATTGCAAGATTTTATGGGTATTGATGAAACACTAAGAAGATCAGATCCAAATGAAGAACGCATTAATGTGCCTGCCAATCCAAAGCATTATTGGAGGTATAGAATGCATATCAATTTGGAACAATTAGTAGAGGAAGAACAATTTAATCAAGAATGGTTTCATTTGATTCAATCAAGTGGAAGAGCATAATTAAAATTAGTACAAGTGCAATTAGATTTTTGGGAACAAAGTTTACCTTTCGAATATCCATTTACGATTTCAAATGGTAGAACAAAGACGCATCAACATAGTTTGATGGTACGATTGTCCCTGGGTAATTGGGCAGGCTTTGGAGAAGCCCCAGCCATTGTATATTACAATGTAACAGTTGCATCCATGACGGAGCAGTTGGAAAAGCAAAGAAAATTAATTGAAAAATTTGCCTTGATTGATCCAGAAAGATTTTGGCATTTCTTACATCATCTTTTTCCGAATGATCCATTTTTAGTTTGTGCATTGGATATGGCTGGATGGGATTTATGGGGTCAAATGAAAAAACAACCTTTGCATCAATTGTGGAACACGAATTGGGAAACAAATGGTGCTGCAAAACCACCAATTTGTGATTACACATTAGGAATCGATCCTATCGAAAAGATGGTACAAAAAATGGAGGCGCATCCATGGCCCATTTACAAAGTGAAAGTAGGAACGGAATATGATATTGAAATGATCACTGCTTTAAGAAAGCATACAGATAAGCCTATTCGTGTAGATGCCAATGCAGGATGGACAACGGAAGAAGCGCTTATAAAGATTCCAGCATTGGCTACATTAGGCGTTGAATTGGTAGAACAACCTTTAGCAAAAGACAATTGGGAAGGGATGGCACAATTGAAACAACAAGCTATTTTACCCTTGTTTGCCGATGAATCCTGTGTGTTTGAAAAAGACGTAGCCACTTGTGCCAATTATTTTGATGGCATCAATATTAAACTCACAAAATGCAGTGGTTTAACGCCGGCTTTACGCATGATCAAAGAAGCACGATCATTAGGATTAAAAGTAATGATGGGTAGTATGAATGAATCTGTGATTGGTTCTGCTGCTATCGCACAATTTTTACCTCAATTAGATTATGTAGATATGGATGGCCCTTTATTAATGACCCAATTAAATGGGGTAGGATTGAATTATAGTTTTAACAATCAAAATGGAATGATTGAACCTTTAATGCATCCAGGATTAGGCGTTGCTTTTAGAATGCCTTTTGATAAATAATACAAATGACACCAGAACGCACCGAGAAATTATTAAAAGTATTACACCAACGTCAAGCAAATTTGACAGTGATCATGGAGAATGTCCAAGATCCGCATAATATATCAGCAGTATTAAGAACCTGTGATGCAGTGGGTATACAGGAAGTGTATGTATTAAGTACCGAATTACCTAAGTACAAACATTTTGGCTATAAAAGTAGTAGTAGTGCTATTAAGTGGTTAACGATTCATGAATACCATGATGTACAAAAATGTGTTTCTGATGTTCGTAAAAAATTTAAAACTATTTTAACCACGCATTTATCTAGTGACGCCATTGATTTACATGCCATAGATTTTACCCAATCTGTTGCGCTCGTTTTTGGTAATGAACATGCTGGGGTTTCAGATGAGCTTCGTGGATTAGCAGATGGTAATTTTATTATCCCACAAATGGGGATCATACAAAGTTTAAATATATCAGTGGCATGTGCGGTGACGATTTATGAAGCGATGCGTCAAAAAAGGAACGCTGGTCATTATGACGCATGCAGTTTACCTGCTGAACAGCTTGCTCAATTAAAAACAGAGTGGGGGTTTGAAGAAGGAGCATAATTACTTCAAATACTTTCTCAATAATTTCTTTAATATTCCCTAACCCTACATTTGTTCTGGAACCTCAATGCCTAAAACTTGCATTGCTTGCTTTAAAGTAGCTGCAGTTAAAATACCTAATTGGATTCTCAAATTTTTCTTGTCAACAGATTCAGCATTAGCGATAGAAAGTTCTGCGTAGAAGCTATTGAATAATTTAGCTAGGTTAAAAGCATAGATTGCCAATTTAGAAGGGTCTAAAGCTTCTGCAGCCTCATTTACTTCTGCCGAAAAATTAGCCAATTGCATTGCAAGCGCTTTTTCCAATGGCAACAATGAAGTACCAACTTGCTGCACTGTAGTTCCTGTTTTTCTTAAGATACTTTTAATTCTTGCATGGGTATATTGAATGAATGGGCCAGTAAAACCATGGAAGTCAATACTTTCCTCTGGATTAAAGATCATTTTCTTTTTAGGATCCACTCTTAATAAAAAGAATTTTAATGCACCCAGTCCAATTGTATCGTATAATTTTTCTAATTGCGCAGCACTAAAGTCGTCCACTTTTCCAAGTGACTCCGTTTTTTCTTTTGCAATTTGAATCATGCCATCTACTAAGTCATCCGCATCCACCACTGTACCTTCTCTGCTCTTCATTTTACCAGTTGGTAATTCCACCATCCCATAACTTAAATGATAAATACCGTCCGAAGCAGGTAATTGTAATTTTTGACAAATCAATTTCAAAACTTTGAAATGATAGTTTTGTTCGTCACCCACAACATAGATACTTGCGTCTGTATTGAATTCTTTTTGCTTGAGTTCAGCAAGTCCAATATCCTGTGTGATGTATACAGATGTACCATCTTTTCTGCGTACTATTTTTTCGTCTAATCCATCACCAGTTAAATCAATCCAAACAGAACTATCCTCTTTTTGATAAAATACTTTTTTTGATAATCCTTGATCCACTAAATCCTTCCCTAATAAATAAGTATTGCTTTCGTAATAAGTTTTTAAAAAGTCGGAACCAATTTTTTTGTAGGTCACATCAAATCCATCATACACCCATTCATTCATGCGCTTCCATAAATCCAATGTTTCGGCATCGCCTTCTTCCCATTTCAATAACATCGCTTGTGCCGCTTTTTGAATAGGGGCTTCTTGCTCTGCAATCTCTTTTGACATACCGCTTGCAATCAATTGCTCAACTTCTACTTTATATGCGTCGTTGTATTTGACATAATAATCGCCTACAAAATGATCACCCTTCATATTGGTACTTGCTGGGGTTGCGCCATTCGCAAATAACTGCCAAGCAATCATGCTTTTGCAAATATGAATCCCTCTATCATTGACGATGCAAGTTTTAACGACATGATTACCTTGAAGTTTCAATATTTCTGCAATGCTCCATCCTAAAAAATTATTTCTAAGGTGGCCTAAGTGCAAAGGCTTATTGGTATTAGGGGAGGAGTACTCCACCATAATTTTTTTAGGATTTGCTGTTGGCGTCACTAATTTACTGGTGTCAGTGGCTTGTAGATAGTCCAACCAAAACTGGTCACTGATGGTAAAGTTTAAAAATCCTTTCACAATATTAAAAGCGGTGATTGTCCCTGGCATTTTAGCCATAATCGCTTCACCTAAACCATTGCCCAATTCATCGGGGCTTTTGCCTAATTGTTTGACAAATGCAAATAGTACGATGGTATAATCCCCCTCAATTTCTGGCTTGGTTGCATTCACCAGTACCTGTTCACTTTGGATTTGAACTTGGTAGATGGAATGAATAGCATCTGCAGTGGCCTGCTTTAAATGTTGGATCAATTGCATAAAATAGGATTACCGAATGCAAAAGTAATTAATTAAGGTTACCTTTACGCATACATGTTGAAAGTACACGAATTTATAAGCAAA
>JBILIU010000099.1:0-4296 GCA_044368905.1 Sediminibacterium sp.
TTATGATGTACCTTTTAATCCATTAAAATATTTCACAAGAGGATCAAATGAATTGATGTTGAGGTTTGAGTTTGGGAATTATAAGACAAAAATTAAATCTACTAGATATTTTTAAATCAATGAAAAATATAAAATTCATATTACTCCTTTTATTGTTTTCGATATCCTTTAGTACAATAGATGCTCAATCGAGAAAGCAAAAAGGCTTACTCAAATTGGCTAAACAAGAATATAGCCAACTAAGATTTGCATATGCGATACCAGTCATTAAAAAATTGCTATTAACCCAGCCTAAAGACACCAATGCACTAGTGCTTCTTGCTAAAAGTTATCAAAATGTAAATCAAATTGATAGTGCTGTAAAATATTATGATTTAGCAAATTTATCGGGTGTTAAATACAATTCTGATATAGCTGAATCATATGCCATGTTAGGAAATTATGATAAGGCTGTACAAATTTATAAACAGCTTATTGATAGCAATAAAACAAAATTGGCTGATGCACGCTTTTTTGGTTTTAACAATCCAAAAAAATTAGTTGGAGATTCATTAGATTTTAAAATATTCAATACAAAAATAAACACTTCATTTAATGAATTCAATGGCGTATTATATCAAAATGGTTTAATGTATGAAACCAACCAGTTTGAATCTACGCCAGTTAAAAAGAAATTCTTTTTATGGAATTGGTTGAATTCAAAACAATCTAAATATGCACCTGAATTTGCATGGGATGGTGCGGGCTTTACAAAATTATATTTTTATCCAAATACAGATAGTTTAAGAATAGATACTTTGGTAAATGGAAAATGGTTAGAAAAGGAATCATTATTGAATTATTCAAATTATTCGACCAGTAGCCCTAATGATACTAGAAAACTGATCAAAACCTATAACTCAAAATCAATTGTAAATAATTTAATTCTTGGTGAAGTTTTCAATGGTTTTAAAAGTGATAAGATGAACCTTGGTGCAGTAAGTTTTACAGCAGATGGTAAAATGGCCTATTATACAAGGAATCAAAAAAAGTCTACTAATATTTATCAATTAGAAATTTGGGAAGCAATATTAAAAGATGGTAAGTGGGTGAATGCACATAAAATGTTTTTTAATAATCCAAAGTTCAGCTATTTCCATCCAGCCATTACACCAGACGGAAAACGATTATACTATGTCACTGATGACAATACTGGTGAAGGCGGGACAGATATTTATTATGTAGAACGCAATGAAGATGGATCTTGGAAAAATACAGTCAATTTAGGACAAGACATTAATTCCGCTGGAAATGAATTGTTTCCTACATTTTATGAAGGTAATCTGTTCCTTAGTTCCAATGGACATCCTGGTTTAGGAGGATTAGATATCTACCGTCTGATCAAGGGAACTAATGGGGAGCCGGTTTTAAAGAATATGGGTTATCCTATTAACAGTTCAAAAGATGATTTTGCATTTAGTATTCAAGGATCTAAAGGTTTTTTTAGTACCAATAGGAATGGATCAGATGACATCTTATCATATGACTATCAACAAAGCTTAATTAAAATTATTGGCAAATTATTTCTTGATAGTGCTATTTATGTTGGCAAAAAAATATACCTCTACCAGAAAAATGAACAAGGTAGGTCTATTTTAAAGGACAGTGCTATTACAGATGCAAATGCTAAGTATGATTTCAAAATCAGACCTAATCAATCTTATGATTTAGTTGCTTTTGATGATGAAGGAAATCGTTTTACACAAACTATCATTTCTGATGGGTATCAAAAAGATAATAATGAATACATCAAAGACGTAGCTTTAATCAATATCCCATTGAGTGATAAATTAAAACAGGCTAAAATTGCTGCGGCTGAAGCATTAAGAAAAGCTGAGTTAGCTGTTCAAACCACTAGGTTTATTAGAGCGATTGATTCATTAAAGTCATTGACAAAAGATTATGTGGAACTACACCATCCATTTGATCAAGTATATATCATTGAAAAAGATCTTCCTAATTATTATAAGGTGATTGAATTAGTGAAGCGTATTAAAAATAAAAAGATTGTTATTGTATCTGCTGCGGATTGTAATGGTAGTTTAGAGTACAATGAAGATTTATCTACACGAAGAGCCAATCGTATTTACCGTACTTTATCTAAATTGTCCAATAACGATGTGGTGATTCAAAATGTTGGTGAACGTGAATTATTGAAAGATTGTACCGAAGCTCGAAAAGACATTGAAGCACAGGTGGTGAATAGGTATAGCTATATCTTCATAATTGATAAAAAGTAACTAAATTTGAAAACTAAATAGTAAAAGATTTTAAAATATAAAATATGAAAAAGTTCATTTTATTTGCATTTGTATGTTTGAGTTTTGTTCAGTTAAATGCACAAACAAAACCGGTTAGTTCCGCAACACAAGTTCAAAAGGATATCAATAAGTTTTTGAAGTTTACCAATGACAATTACAACATGGGTAATATCCCATATGGCAAGCCTACTGAATTTGTTGTTACCATAGAGAACATCAGTGCGGCGCCTGTTACTTTAAACAATGTTCAAGTGAGTTGTGGTTGTACTACACCAAAATTTCAAGCTGGTGCGGTGATTGCCCCTGGTCAAAAAACGACAGTTACTTTAGGTTTCAATGGTGCTTCAATGGGTAATTTTTCAAAAAGCGCAACCATCTTTTTAAGCGAAAATCTGATTAAGACGGTGAGTTTCTCGGGAGTGGGTGTTCAGCAGTAAAAATCTTCTTAGACTAATATATTAAAGGCTACCTATTTGGGTGGCCTTTAATTTTTCAATTAATTTTTTGATAGAAATATCTTCATCAATTAAAGGCCAATGAATACCATAGTTTGCTGGTGAAATTTGATATTCATTCCTTTGTATGGAAGTAGCATTTAATAATTTACTTGATACTTTATCAAGTTCAAAATAATGTTCAATGCCATCAATATGAATGATCATTAAATTCTCTTTGAATGTAACAGATTGAATATTAGGCATCTTTTCCATTATTTAAAGTTAGTTATTTAAAATAGCTATACAAACGGAATATAAGGATTACCTCCCTTCGGTCGGTGATCCTTTTTAAATAGGTATAACTACCTATTTAAAGGATTGCCGTCGTTTCACTCCGGCATCCTTTTGGGGGGCTCAAACGAATTCAAAACCTGCGGCTTCGCCGCAGTTTTTTGTATCCATCATCTTCGCTCAAGCAAGCTTGGCTCGATTCTGGACACAAAAAAACCACGTAATAACGTGGTTTTGAATGCGTTTGGCGGAGAGAGAGGGATTCGAACCCCCGGACCTGTTACAGTCAATAGTTTTCAAGACTATCGCAATCGACCACTCTGCCATCTCTCCGCGGCAAATGTAGGAAGGGAAAAGCAATTTTGCAAAAAAATGCCCAATTTATTCATGAATTTGATGGTTCTAATTACTTGACTACCATGTATCTTTACAAAAAAGGACCAAGTGAGAGAATTAGCTGCTTTAAATCAATTTTTCTGGAAATATAGATTCCGGTTTTTTGCAGGAATGCTATTGGTCATTGCGACCAACTATTTGGCTGTTTTAGCACCTCAAATCACGGGTTATGTGGTTGGGTTGGTTCAAGCAAAACTACCAGGTGGTAAACCTGTGACGGGGGCGCCAAATGAACTTATTATTAAAGCAATAGCAGGGATCAGCGAAATCAACCATTTTAGCTTTGGCTGGTTAATCACTTTTTGTAGTGTGACCATACTGATTTTGGCAATTTTAAGGGGCGTGTTCATGTTTTTTATGCGCCAGACGATGATTGTGATGAGTAGGCATATTGAGTATGATCAAAAAAATCAGGTCTACGAACATTATCAAGCACTCGATACAGAATTTTATAAAACCCATAGTACCGGTGATTTAATGAGTCGTATCACTGAGGATGTGAGTCGTGTGAGGATGTACACAGGCCCTTCTTTAATGTATTTAGTCAACCTTGTTTCTTTAATCGGTTTTTGTTTGTACAATATGTTTTCAAAAGATGTACGACTAAGTTTGTATGTACTTTCACCGTTACCCATTTTAGCCATCACGATTTATTTGGTCAATAGTATTATTAATAAAAAGAGTGAGGAGATACAGGGGCAATTATCAGATTTAACCACCAATGCACAAGAATCTTATTCTGGTATCAGAGTCATAAAATCTTTTGTGCAGGAAAAAGCGATGTTGGGATTCTTTAAAACCAATAGTGAATTGTACCGTAAGAATGCAGTTGCCTTGGCGAAAGTGGAAGCTTTTTATACGCCTACCATGGC
>JBILIU010000100.1:0-4253 GCA_044368905.1 Sediminibacterium sp.
AAATAGAGACTATGTCAGTACTAGTAAATAAGCAATCTAAGATCATCGTACAAGGTTTCACAGGAACAGAAGGTAGTTTCCATGCCACTCAAATGATGGAATATGGAACACAAGTGGTTGGTGGTGTTACCCCAGGTAAAGGTGGTACAACTCATTTAGACCGTCCAGTTTTTAACACAGTCGCTGACGCTGTTAAAGCAACTGGTGCAGATGTGAGTATCATTTTTGTACCTCCAGCTTTTGCTGCAGATGCGATTATGGAAGCTGCAGATGCAGGCATTGCATTGGTGGTTTGTATTACAGAAGGTATCCCAGTTCAAGATATGGTGAAAGCAAAAAATTTCTTAGCAGGTAAGCACACAAGATTAATTGGACCAAACTGTCCAGGTGTGATTACAGCAGAAGAAGCTAAAGTAGGTATCATGCCTGGATTTATTTTTAAGAAAGGAACTATTGGTATCGTATCAAAGAGCGGTACATTAACATATGAAGCAGCTGATCAAGTAGTGAAAGCTGGATTAGGTATCACAACTGCCATTGGTATTGGTGGTGATCCAATCATTGGTACAACTACAAAAGAAGCAGTTGAATTATTAATGAACGATCCAGCTACAGAAGGTATCATCATGATTGGTGAGATTGGTGGTAGCATGGAAGCAGACGCTGCTAATTGGATTAAAGACAATATGAGAAAGCCTGTTGTAGGATTTATCGCAGGTCAAACAGCGCCTCCAGGACGTCGTATGGGTCACGCTGGTGCGATCATTGGTGGTGCAGATGATACAGCAGAAGCGAAGATGAAAATCATGGCGGAATGTGGTATCCACGTTTGTGCAAGCCCTGCAGACATTGGAAAGACAATGGCCGCAGCTTTAAAGAAATAAGCTAATTCATTTTAATATTAGAATAAAGGAATCCCTTAGTATCAAATGCTAAGGGATTTTTTATTGTATTTTTGGAACATGAAGATGAACATGAACATGATTATGAAGATGAACAAGAAGATGAACCTCAAAATGAACCTGCGCTATGTTTACGCTACCCTATTGTTATGTTGTATTTTATTGAGCACGCAATCCATAGCACAACAAAAACCACTCAGCATCCATTTTACTACACCAACAGCAATGTATTTAGGGGAAACCTTAAAATTAAAAGTGCAAGTAAAGCATCAATTGAATCAAGAAAAAACTGGTACGCTTCAATTTGCATTG
Organism: Sediminibacterium sp.; assembly: GCA_044368905.1. Taxonomy (GTDB): domain Bacteria; phylum Bacteroidota; class Bacteroidia; order Chitinophagales; family Chitinophagaceae; genus Sediminibacterium. Next base: position 1,215 of record JBILIU010000100.1, read on the forward strand.
TATAATGCCGAAACAAAAAAATCAGTAGATGGATGGTTCTTGAATTTTTTTCCGTTTCAATATTTCACGACCATTAAGAATGAAATTTTTGAAACTGAATTTCCTTTTACTGTGCCGAATGATTACAAGGGAAAATTCACTTTAGAATTAGTCGCTAAAGTAGACAGCATACAAGACAGTATTCGCATTGATATACCCACTTTCATTAAGCAATAAAGATTGGAGCAAACCACTTCTCATAAAAAACTAGACTACCTCATAATTGGCCAAGGCCTTGTAGGGACCTGGTTAAGTTATTATGCTTTGCAAGCAGGTAAAACTTGTATGGTGGTGAATGATAGCCATACAGCATCCGCATCACAAGTAGCAAGTGGTGTGATTAATCCAGTAACAGGCAGACGCATTGTTCAAACATGGATGATTGATACTTTTTTACCATTTTCATTAAAAGCCTATTCGGATTTAGGTGCGCAATTAAATGCAACAATTGTTCGCGAAGCCCCTGTGGTATTGATTCATCCTTCTTTGCAAATGCAAGAAAGTTTTGAATATCGTTTTGAACACGACAATGTGTATTTACAAAAAAATAACGCCTCTGATTTTGAAGCATTCATGCACGCCCCTTTTGGTACTGGACAAATCAATCAAACGGTTTGGATTGATTTAAATTTAATGATAACAAGTTGGCGTGCACAATTAATCAAGCATCAGCAATACATTGATGCCAAATTTAATATTGCAGATTTACAAATCACCAATGAAGGCGTTGTATGGAATGGTATAGATGCCAACCGTATTATTTTTTGTGACGGCATAGGAAGTATGGGAAATCCATATTTTAAAATGCTACCCTTTGCACCCAATAAAGGAGAAGCATTGATTGTTGAAATCAAAGACCTACCGAACCAAGCCATCTACAAACATAATCTAACCATCGTCCCTTGGAAGGATCAACTATTTTGGGTAGGCTCTAATTATGAATGGGAATATGCAGATGCTGCACCTAGTAGTGCTTTTAGAACAAAGATGGTTGATGCGCTTACACAATTATTGAAAATTCCTTTTACCGTGGTGGACCATATTGTAGGCATACGACCAGCCAATCAAGAGCGAAGACCCTTTGTGGGCTTGCATCCTGTCTATCCAGCCATTGGCATTTGTAATGGTATGGGCACCAAGGGTTGTTCACTAGCGCCCTATTTTGCGCATCAATTCATTGAGCATTGTGAAACAGGATCGCCTATTCATGCTGAAGCTAGCTTGGAAAGATTTGAACAAATTTTGAAAAAAACACCTGGTAGGATTTAAAATCTACTAATTATTTTTATCTTTAAATCGAACAACAATTAATCATAACATATATCCCAAATACAAAAATGACTAAAGACCAACAAGACTATTACAATATTCCCATTAAGTATCGTAGGATGGAAAACCTGCATATTGTATTTTGGATTTTTAAAGACATTGGTTGGTGTATGGGATTTACCTTGTTGGGTATTACAATGATTGTACCTACCCTCATTATTTCAATTATCATTGCTTGGAGAACTAGAACAATTGTTTCTGAACTTTGTCATAATATTGCGATCACTGTATGGATTTCTGCCAACTCCTTTTGGATGTGCACAGAATTTTTTAAAGTAGATCATGTTCCAATTGGATACGGACTCACAGTAAAACATTTAGCCATGATCCCATTTTTAATTGGGATGTTCATTCTAGGCTATTACTATATCTGGTACAAACCAAGACATAAAGGGATCTTATAAATTTACAAGTACTTTTTTAACCTATAGGATTGAATAAAAGTCACTAGTCCTAAAATGGAAATGGTTAAAAACGCCCATCTTAATCCAAGGGCGCCTGATAAAAATCCAACAATCGGCGGACCTATTAAAAATCCAAAAAAACCGATGGAGGAAACCGAAGCGAGTGCAATACTTGCTTGTCCTGGTTCAGCTGATCTGCCTACACTGCCATAAATTGTTGGTATCACCGATGATACCCCAAATCCTACCAACATAAATCCAATCGTACTTGTAATAATAGTTGGATAAATAATTGCAATCACCAATCCTAGTGTAACCAATAATCCACTTAACATCAATTGTTTTCTAGGGCCCCAATAATTGATAAGTGCATCTGCAAACATTCTGCCCGTGGTCATACATCCCATGAAACTAATATAACCAATGGTTCTTTGATTTTCAGACACCTTCACAACTGATTGAAAAAATACCCCACTCCAATCAAACATCATCCCTTCACAAATCATATTACTGAGTGCAATCAACCCGAATTGAAACATCAAGGGCGTTGGCTTGGTCCACATTTTTTTGAGCGACTGTTTATTGGAGGCGCTATGTAATAGATGCTGTTGTGTTGCAAAAAGAAAAACATAGCCCAAAACAAGGATCACAATAAATTGCATCATGGGTGTTAAAGACTGTGCAATAAAATAGCTTCCTATCAATCCGCCTACAAACCCGGCTAAACTCCAGAAGCCGTGAAAAGTAGAGATGATACTTTTCTCAAATAATTTTGCCGATTCAACTGCTTGGGTATTTACTGATACGTTGAATAAATTACCAATCATGCCAAAAATAAAAAGGGCTAATCCTAAATGCACCACATTGGTATCTGCAGCCCATCCAATATTAACCAAGGCTAATGGATAAAGCGCAGAAGCAATTTTAAGCATTAAGTTACTGCCATATCTGGAAGTCAAACTGCCCGAAATAGGAATCCCTATAAACGAACCCAATGGCAGGAACAAAAGCATCCCCCCAAACTGCGCATCACTCAAGCCCAGGGCCAATTTAATGTCGGGGATTCTGCTCGCCCAACTAGCAAAACAAATGCCGGTATAAAAGAAATAACCTGATAAAATAGCGCGTCTAGACTGCTTGGATATACTTGTTTCGCTCATGGGCCAAAGATCGGTAATTTATAGGATTTGGGCTATATTTGCAGACCATTCATTATAATAGCAATCTATGTATCGTACGCACCATTGTGGTCAGTTAAATATTCAAT
>JBILIU010000101.1:0-4244 GCA_044368905.1 Sediminibacterium sp.
TTCGCTTTCAATTCGGCTTTATTAAAATCACCTGCAATAGACAATACACAATTATTAGGTACATAGAATGTTTTGTAAAAATTGATGAACTCATCCAATTTAGCAGCATTCAAATGATCCATGCTTCCTATTGGTGACCATTGGTATGGATGTACTTTATAAGCACGCTTTAATACTTCGTTTAAAAAAGAACCATATGGACGATTGTCTACACGTTGACGCTTTTCTTCTTTTACAACCTCTCTTTGTGTATTCACACCAATTTGTTCAATTTTAGCGTGCATCATACGCTCACTCTCTAACCATAAGCCTAATTCAACTTGGTTAGATGGAAGTAACTCATAATAAAAGGTGCGATCCTGAGAGGTATTCGCATTCAAAGCACCACCTGCATTGGTGATGTACTTATCAAACTCCCCTCTTTTGATATTTTCTGATCCTTCAAATAATAAATGTTCAAAGAAATGCGCGAAGCCTGTTCTTGCAGTGTCTTCGTTTTTAGAACCTACATGGTATAAAGTCGTTACAGCCACAACTGGTGCTGAATGATCTTCATGTAAAATGACTTTTAAGCCATTCGGCAAAGTGTATTTCTCAAATTGTATGGTTTGACCTGTCACCTGAGTGATGAACAATGTCAGCATACAAATAAAAAATAGGAAAGATTTTTTTTGCATAAAAATTGATTTTGGAATGTATATTTTGATAAAAATAATGCTAATTGTACTAATTATTGATTAAAGTAATTTAAGATTTTATCTAATATTGTTAATATTCTCAGGAATAGAACCTAGTACAAAAACTACCTATAATTAGCACCCAAATTGGATTCAAATTTAGAGTGCCTTGAAGCTACTTTGAGGATTGATTCCAGCTAATTTCAGGGTCCTTCTTAAACCAAGTTAACTGCCTTTTTGCATAATGTCTTGTATTTTGCTGAATGGCTTCTATCACCGCCTCTTTTGATTGATTACCCTCCAAATAAGGTAGCCATTCCTGATAACCAACCGTTTGTAATGCGTTTAAATGAAATTGAGGACGCAAAGCCTTTACTTCCTCCTCTAATCCCATTTCGACCATTTTATGCACCCTTTGATTGATCCGTTCATAGAGTTGCTCCCTTGGCATTTCTAGTCCAATTTTTTCTATGTTAAATGGACGTGCTTTCTTAGTCTGGTTTTGAAAACTTAGAATGGATTGTCCTGTTCCAGTCACCACTTCCAAAGCCCTCGATAATCTTTGTGTATTTTCTTGTTCCCCCTGGTCTGCAATGGCCCAATAAGCCGGATCCAATTGTTTCACCTGATCTTGAAGCCATTGTATGCCTTTAGTCGATAAGTCTTGTTGAATTTGATTGCGAATTGCAGGATCGATCGCTGGTATTTGGTCCATCCCTTCTGCGAATGCTTTAATGTATAAACCCGTTCCGCCAACCATGACAGCAGATCCAAATTTTTCAAGTAGCTCGCTTGCTTTAGCCAATGCATATTGTTCAAAGACACCGGCATTCACCGTATCCTGAATAGAATGACTTGCAATAAAATGATGTTTTACTTGAGTTAGTTCTTCGATGCTTGGACGAGCAACACCAATATTTAATTCCTGGTAACATTGTCTAGCATCGGAAGAAATAATTTCTGTATTTAATTTTTGCGCTAATTCGATCGCATACTTTGTTTTACCCACTGCGGTAGGACCAACAACGATATATAAGGTGGGCGTCAAAATAAATATATTATGAAATTAGTAGGCTTCGGAACTATCATCAAACATGCCACCTGCATCATCTCCATCAGATGATTCATTATCATCATCAGACGTATCCGCGTCATCATCATCCGCGTCTTCTTCTTCTGAAAGTCCAAGCCCTGTTTCGTCATCAGACGCATGCGCGTCTGCTTCTCCTTCTTCTCCAAATCCATCCTGGGCTTCTGTTAAATCATACTTCTCTTCGATATCTGTAAAATTAGGACCTAGTAAACCTTTCGTGCCATATTGCATTGGGCCAACACCTTCAATTCTTGACACCATTGGATAATTCAATTCCATATCCGCATCCGCATTCTTAATGACTTGAATCAATTGTATTAAGAAAGTCCAGGACTTTGCAAAGTCATATAAATAAACAAATTGTTGGTTGGTATTTAAAATTTCGGAGCCTATTAATACTTCATCCATCATCAATGGCGGTACGACATAATTTTTTTCGTAGACCGCTTTGCTAATTTCTCTCCCTCTCTGCCATTTTTCATTGCTTCTAAAAAAAGTAGCGTCGTGTTTTTCATCAAACTCAAAAGCCTTCAAAATAATCTGATGTAAGTCTGTAAAATGTTGCGAATGTTTCACCATGACATCTCTATAAATCGCATCGTCTTCCTCCCAAGAAATTCTAAATTTTAAAATGGCCATTTTGGTGATTTTGAAACGCTAAATTAGCATTTATTAGCTTGATTTTAAGCTTTTTTATAGGGCCGGTTGTAAGCCTATTTTAGCAGCTTCTGCAATCATAAACTGATATGCAGCTTCATACTCATTAGGAATGATGCCGTCCAATATAGCTTCTCTAATGGCATCCTTTATAATGCCTACTTGTTTAGAGGGCGTTATATTAAAAATTTGCATAATCATTTCGCCTGTGATGGGTGGTTGCCAATTGCGCATCTGGTCTTTTTCTTCCACTTCAACAATCCTAGCTTTGACCATTTCAAAACCTTGTAAATACCTTCTAACCTTGGTTTGATTCTTGCTTGTAATGTCTGCTGCACAGAGTAACATCAATGATTCAATGTCTTCGCCCGCATCAAATAACAATCTTCGAATAGCACTATCGGTCACATTTTCCTTTGTCAATGAAATAGGACGTAAATGCAAAGCCACTAATTTTTGCACCAGCTTCATGTGTTCATTTAAAGGCAGCTTCAATTGCGTAAATATTTTAGGTACCATCCTTGCGCCAACCACTTCGTGTCCATGAAAAGTCCAACCAAAACCAGGTTCAAATCTTTTGGTATTTGGTTTTGCAATATCATGCAATAAAGCAGCCCATCTTAACCAAATATCTTCGCTATTGGCAGCAAGATTATCTAGCACTTGTAATGTATGTGAGAAGTTGTCTTTATGTCCAATGCCATCAAGGGTTTCAGCGCCTTCCAATTTTAATAAAACTGGAAATATTTGTGCCAATAAACCTGCTTCTTTTAATAAATACCAACCCTTAGATGGTTGCTTTGTTTTCATTATTTTTTGCAACTCATCTGTAACCCTTTCTTGAGAAACAATCTTGATACGATCTGCCATTTGTTGGATGGCTTTGAATGTTTTTTCCGCAATCACAAAATCCAATTGTGTTGCAAAACGTATGGCACGCATCATTCTTAATGGATCGTCATCGAATGTTTGTTCTGGCGACATTGGAGTACGAATGATTTTTAATGCTAAATCTTCCATTCCATTGAATGGGTCTAAAAGCGTACCAAAGTTGGATGCACTTAAGTCTATCGCCATCGCATTGATGGTAAAGTCTCTCCTGTTCTGGTCATCTATCAATGTGCCTGGCTCGACTGTTGGATTTCTACTTTCTCTTACATAGGATTCTTTTCTGGCGCCTACAAATTCAATTTCTATATCTGTTAATTTCACCTGCGCAGTGCCATAAGTTTTAAACAATGAAACAACTGGCTTCGGACTAAATTGATTGGCAAATGTTGTTGCTAATTGCAAGCCATCTCCTATACAAACAATATCAATGTCTTTGGTATTTCTTCCTAAGATTTTATCACGCACAAATCCACCCACTGCATAGGCAGGTATTCCTAATTTTGCTGCAGCATCTCCTGCAATAGCTAATAGGTCTTTTTCTTGTGCTGTTAATTCAATGGACATCAGTGCAAAAGTACTAATTGTGTAGCACTTGTTGGAGCGGTTGATAGATTTGTTCCAAGCTGATGGTTTCGGCGCAATTAAAATGCTGTTGTGGGCATTGTTTTTTCCCATGCAATCCACAAGGCCTGCAGGGTAAAGCTTGTTCTGTCTCTATGATAAAAGATGTATCTGACAATGGACCATAACCAAAATCTGGCACAGTCGAACAATAAATAGCAGCAACAGGTGCATTCATTGCAGAAGCAAAATGCATGGGTGCGGAATCATTGACATAGTTTAATACAGCTCCTTTTTGCAAAGCAGCAGAAGCTAAAAATGATAACCTCCCAGCCATGTTGACTAGATTGGGGTTTTGCACTGCT
>JBILIU010000102.1:0-4243 GCA_044368905.1 Sediminibacterium sp.
ATCCAATCGTTACAATGAATACATGATGACGAGTTTAAGACGGATGGAAGGATTTGATCTTGATATGATTGCAGCAAAATTTGGAAAGCGCTATTACGAACATAGTATTGCTATGATAAAAGAAATGGATGCTAAAAATATATTTAATCAAAATAGAAGTCAATACAGCCTAAAAGACGAAGCAAAATTTCTTGCAGATGGGATTGCTTCAGATTTCTTTATACTAGAATCTGCTCCAAATTCTTAAAAGTAAGATCGGGTGATGCGCCTTCCCATAATATTTGATACACTGCATCCATAATTGGCAACTTTACCTTTAAAGTTTGATTCATGGTATGGATACACTTGCTCGCATTGTAGCCTTCTGCCACCATATTCAATTCTAATTCTGCTGCTCTTACTGAATACCCTTTACCAATCATATTTCCAAAGGTTCTATTTCTACTATGTAAGGAATAGCAGGTCACCAATAAGTCACCCAAATAAACGGATGCATTGTGATTCATCAAGGCTGCTCCACTTGATTCCTTATTTGCAATTTCTTTTAACAATACTTGCATTTCATTGGCACAATTTGCAATAAATACACTCAAAAAATTATCTCCATATTCCAATCCATGTGCAATACCAGCACCAAGGGCATAGATATTTTTTGCCACACCAGCATATTGAACCCCTATCACATCCTGATTAACAATGGTATTAATGTACTCTGATTTAAAATAACTAGCAATGGTCGTAGTGGCAGTTTCGTCTAAGCCAGAAAAAGTCAAATAGGACAATTGTTCTGCTGCCACTTCCTCTGCGTGACTTGGCCCTAATAAGGTAAAGTAAGATGAAAGTGGGAAATTGAATTTTTGTTCAAGCCATTGATTCAATAAAATATTATGCACAGGCAATACGCCTTTCACTGCCGAGATGATAGACTTATTTTTAAAGTCTTCGGCTTCTAAGGAAGCAAGTGTTGTTTCAATGTGGATGGATGGGACGGCAATGATGATGATATCCGATGCAGCCACCACCATTTTAATATCTGTTGAAAAACTGATTTTTTGTAAATCAAAATAAGCATTTCTTAAATAATGCGGATTGTGCTTACGTTTTTCAAAATAATCAATATTGGATTGTTGTCTTAGGCACCAAGTAATATGGTGGCCATTTTCTGTTACAATCTTTGCAATCGCTGTAGCCCAACTTCCGCTACCAATAATACCAATTCGCTTTTGTTCCATTGTACAAACATAAGAAATTCATAAAAAAAGGGGCGCATTTTTTAAATGCGCCCCTTTTTTAAGGTCAATTTTATATCTAATCGCCTTATTTCTCTTCAAATAATTTTTCTTTTGTAACCACTTTTACTAATGAGCCGTCTTTTAAAGTCTTGCTTACGATACTATAAGGTCCAGTAATCACTTGGTCTCCCACTTTCAATCCAGACACTTCGATAAAGTTTAAGTCCTGAATATCTGTTTTTACCTTCACCATTTTCACCTTATTGTCTTTTTGTAAAACAAAAACTACTTCATTCAATACTTCCTCTTTTGCAGGTTCTTTCTCCGTGTTGTTATTTGTAGTGCTAGACACTTTAGTGTCTTTTCCTTTACCATCACTGTCTCTTGTTGTAACTGCATTCAATGGAACAGAAACTACATTGATTTTAGACTTCGTTTGAATGTCTGCACTCGCAGTCATACCTGGTCTAAAAGGGAAGATTGCATTCTCTTGAATTAAGTCTGCATAACTATCCGTTAATAAACGAATATGCACTTTATAATTTGCTACTTCTGCAGCTGAACTAACACCTGATGCAGCAGTAATTGGATTGGCAATTTTGTATACAATTCCTTTAAATTTTCTATTGTTATAAGCATCCACTTCTACCAATGCAGTGTCGCCCAATTTAACTTTTGTAATATCATTCTCACCTACATCCACTCTTACTTCTATACTCTTCATATCAGCCACACGCATCATTTCCGTACCAGCCATTTGTGCTGTTCCAACCACACGCTCTCCTTTCTTTACATTCATCAAACTAATGATACCATCCATAGGAGATACAATTGTTGTTCTTGCTAAGTCCTTTTCTGCTCTAGCCAATTGTGCTTTCACACCTTGAACTTGCGCTTCACCACTTTTGATAGACTCTTTAGCTGCATTGTAACTTGATTCTGCAGTACGATAAGTTTGTTCTACTTGCTCGTATTCTGCTCTTGATACAATCTTATCTGCAAATAATTTTTTAAAACGCTCATAAGCCACTTTCGAATTTTCGTAGCCATTTTTTAAGCCGCTCAAATTTGCTTTCACATTTTCGTATTGTGCTTTCACCTGATTCACAGAAGCAGTTACTTGATCTCTTTGAGAAGAGTAAATGTCTGCATAGATCTTAGCTAGTACTTGTCCCTTGGTCACTTTCGCGCCCTCTTCTACAAATAGGCTTACAATTTCTCCAGAAATATCTGGACTTACTTTTACTTCAATTTCGGGATAGACTTTACCACTAGCATTAACAGATTCAGTGATGGTTCTTAGTTCCACTTTCTCCACTGTAACTTCGATGCCTTCGTCTTTACCTATGACACCTGCTTTTTTAAGTCCCACTAATACTACAACTAGTACTACAAAACCTACGATACCCCAAATGATTTTCTTATTCATTTTATTTATTTTACGATGCTTTTAAAAGATTAAAGAGAAAGTGCTTCTCCTTTATAAAACTCAAGTAATTTGATTCTAAACACATACTCATATTGAGCAGCTTTATAATTTACTTTTGCCCTTAAAAAATTATTTTGATTGTTTAACAATTCTATAGTTCCTAATAATCCTAATTCATATCGCTTTGTGGCAAAGCTATAGGCCTTCTCCGCAGTTACAACAGCTTTTTTATTGGCATTCAATTTATTAAAAGCGACTACCGCATTGGTATAAGCTGCATAAATGTCTTGCTTTAACTTTCTTTGCGCATTTTCTTGTTGTAAACTAGCAGACTGGTAATTTAATTTTGACTGCTGGTAGGCTGTTTTAGATTGATTGGCATTGAAAATTGGAATCGATAATTGAAATCCAAAATTCTGACCAAAGTTATTGTCTAATTGTCTGCCCCATCCATTCCAGATATTACTAAAATCTCTGTTAGCAGTAACGGTATTGTACAAAGGACTTTGTACAAAATATTTTGCAGATCCTACAGTGACAAATGGACTAGTAGGTGAAATATTACTAAACCCTGCTGGCTCAATGCCACTGATGTATTTAAATGCATTAGAGAAATTGGAACTCAAAGAATAGCCAAAGCTTAACGTTGGATAAAATCCAGCTTTTGCGACCAATTGATTTTTTTCGGCTGCCTTTACTCTTAGGTTTGCTGCCTTAATATTAGGAAGATTTTGCTCTGCAACACCAAACACATAGTCGGGTTGTAGGTCTGCAAAACCTTGTAATTTAATTTGATCCACTGGTTGCACATATACATCAAATGCATCAGATGCATCTAAATTCAACAATGCTTTTAAACTTAGTTTGCTTTGTGCTACATTAGAGATAGCGGTGATATAATTACTGCTATCATTTGCCAATTGGGTTTCTAATTCTAATAAATTAATTTCTGGCAACAACCCAACTTCTACACGCTTTTTTGTCGCAGCCAATTGTTCTGTTGTTTGTGCGATTTGAATTTTTGCAATTTCTGATTGCTCGATGTTAGATAAAACTTGTAAATAAAAGGTAGCCACATTCACCGAAATATCATTCGACGCTGTTTGAAGGTCGGCGATACTTGCCAACCAACTATAATTACTTGCAGCAGCTGTATTGCCTAGTCTGTTGTTATTGTATACTTGAACACCTCCATTCAATCCGAAATTATTAAATAAAAACTGTGTGGTGGTGAAGGCGTTGGTCACAGGGTCAATAGAACGACCTAAACGCATACCTAAACCAGAAGATCCAGTCAAATTAGGCAACCTACTGTCCTTAGCCTGGTCTGCCTGTAATTTGGCTAATCTTGCTTGTATATCAGCTTGTTGTACCGAAATATTATGCTTTATAGCGTATTCCACACAGGTTCTTAAATCCCATTGTGCGGGTGTCTGTGCCGTTAAGGACAGTGTAAATCCAAGAAAAATAAACGAAAAAATGTATCTCATTGTCTGTATTGATAATTATAAATTCCTATTATACAGTACAAAAGTAATACAAACCTTAGGAGTTGTCTAATTTTTAGACAAACGGACATCCA
>JBILIU010000103.1:0-4236 GCA_044368905.1 Sediminibacterium sp.
TAAAAGGAAATCCAAATAAATATTGGGCACAAGTGTTCCAGGCTATCCGAATGGAAGTGAATGAAGAGATGATTGTGTTGAATGAATTTTTAACACAATTACCAGAGGTGATTAGAGCAGGTGGAAGAGCAGTGATCATTACATTCCACTCTATCGAAGATCGCATGGTGAAAAACGCATTCAAAGTAGGACCTGATGAAGACGATGTGACCAACCCCTTTCTTTCCATTAAGAAAGAAGTGCTTTGGAAGATCATAACAAAGAAACCTGTTGTGGCTTCTGAAAAAGAGATGAAAGAAAACAATCGAAGCAGAAGCGCAAAATTGCGCGCTGCCGAAAGAGTATAAACCGTATGTCCGTACCCGTAAAAAACAACTCTAAGTCTGCTATCATTAGCATGCTTAACTACGAATGGGTTGTCATGAACATTAGTTACTTTTTGTTCTTGGCAATACTAGCGATACTTTATATCGCTAATGGACACTTGACGGATAAGTCGATCCGTAAAATCAATACTACAAAGAAGGAAATCAAGCAATTGCAATTTGAGTATAAAACACTTAAAGCAGATTTAATGCTTAAAAGTGAATCTATCAATATCGAAAAAGCAATGGCACCCTATGGCTTACAAGTATCCAAGGAAATGTCTATACATATCCCATTGGAAAAACGTTTTGATATAGATAACGAAAATAAAAAAGCCAAATAATGGATGTAAAACGCGACATACTTTGGAGAGTTTATTTAAGCTATATTTTAGTGGTAGTTGTTTGTCTATTTATTTTAGCCAAAGCATTTTATATTCAACAAGTTCAAGGTGCGTATTGGAGAGGCTTAAGTGACAGCTTACACCAACGCATTGTTGAAATTCCTGCAGACAGAGGTACGATATATAGTGAAGATGGCCAGATGTTAAGTACCAATGTACCACAATTTGATATTTATATAGATTTTAGAGTGGAGCCATTGCATGAGAAAAAAGGTAAATCATTTAGAGAAAACATAGACTCCTTGAGTATTGCTTTAGCTGATTTATTCAAGGATCAATCTGCAAGTACCTATAAAGATGGACTCACAAAAGCTTTTGAGGCTAGAGAAGCCAATTATGAATTAAGAAAGAAAGTAGGCTATAAGCAGTATTTACAAATGGCTAAATTCCCATTGTTCCGATTAGGAAGATACAAGAGTGGATTTATTGCGCAAGAAAGAAATATCCGTTTGAATCCTTATCAAAATATGGGGTACAGAACCATTGGATTAGCCAGAGATCAAAATAAAGTGGGCTTAGAATTATCTTATGATACAGTGTTGAATGGTCGCAATGGAAAGCAATTGGTAAGAGCCATTGCAGGCGGTGTAACTGTTCCAGTGCAAGAAGGAGAATTTGAAATTGAACCTGAAACAGGAAAAGATATTGTGAGTACACTAGATGTGTATATTCAAGAAGTGACCACTAATGCTTTGATGAAAATGATGATTGGCAATGAAGCGCAACACGGGGTGGCCATGGTGATGGAAGTAAAAACAGGTAAGATTAAAGCAATAGCAAATTTAGGAAAGATCAGAGATGGTTTTTATGCAGAGGATTTAAATTATGCCATCACACCTTCAGAGCCAGGATCTACTTTCAAATTAGTGACTTTAATGCAAGCATTAGAAGATGGAAAAGTGACTTTAAATTCTTCTATCAATTTAGAAGGTGGTGTATGGCAGGTCGCAGGGCGTACAGTATATGATTCAGAAAAGCATGGCAAATTTCAAGCTACAGTTTTGGAAGCATTTGAAGAAAGTTCAAATGTAGGGATGGCAAAAATCGCAGTGAATAATTATACCAATAATCCAACAGCTTATTTCAAGCACCTTTCAAGATTAAGATTGGATTCAATGTCAGGTATTGATTTAGTTGGAGAGCGTCGTCCTCAAATTACCCGACCTGGCGATCAATTATGGGGTCCTACTACTTTACCTTGGATGGCATTTGGTTATAATATTGCGATTGCGCCAATTCAAACTTTGAATTTGTATAATATGGTGGCGAACAATGGGGTGATGATGCGTCCTTATTTAGTCAATAGCATTCAAGAGGAAGGCAGGATTATTAAAACTATTTCGCCTAAAGTTTATAATGCACAAGTCTATAGTCCAGCTACCATTAAAGCAGCACAAATTGCTTTAGAAGGGGTTTGTATTAATGGAACAGGTAAAACTTTGTTTAAAAACAGTCCATATAAAGTTGCAGGTAAAACGGGCACTGCCTTAGTTGCAAATGGAAATAAGGGTTATGCAGATAAAATTTATCAATCTTCTTTTGCAGGTTATTTCCCTGCAGACAATCCTCAATATACGATTGTGGTAATTATCAAAAATAAACCACATGCTTATCCATTCTATGGGGCATCCGTGGCAGGTCCTGTCTTTAAAGAGATTGCCGATAGGTTGTATGTAACCTATATCCAAAATAAAATTGACAAAGCACCTAGTTTCAATTTAAAAGATTCTCAGTTATTCAATTATACCATTGCAAAAACTTCTTTAAAAGCAATCGCTAAGCAATTGTCTATGCCTTATCAGGATTCAACTCCAAAAAATGCAGACTGGGCAAATGTACAGGGTGCTGGCAGGTCTTTAAAAGCAGGTCAAGAACTACAAATGGCTTCTGATAGTATCATGCCAAATATCAATGGGATGAAATTAAAAGATGCATTATGGTTATGTGAGAAAAAGGGCTTGATTGTTAAATGCAGTGGCAAAGGAAAAGTAGTTCGTCAAAGTATTTTACAAGGACAATATATTCAAAGAGGGCAGCAAATATTTATTGAATTGAATTAATCATATGACAACATCTTTACAACATATCTTATTTGGCGTTGCATTGAGAGAAGTGATAGGCTCGACAAATCAAGAGATTGTTGACTTGCAAATTGATTCTAGATTGGTTCAGCCTGGAACTGCCTTTGTAGCCATTAAAGGTGGGCAAGTAGATGGTCATCAATTTATTGCAACTGCAATAGAGAAAGGCGCGACTGTGATTGTTTGTGAAACATTACCAGCTGCAACAAAAGAAGGAATAACCTATATCGTTGTAGCAAATACACAAGAAGCTGTTGCATTGATGGCACATCAATTTTATGGACAGCCGTCTACTAAAATTAAATTGGTAGGTGTGACTGGTACCAATGGTAAAACAACTGTTGCCACTTTGTTATTTAAGTTATTTTCTGAGATGGGTTATACTTGCGGACTAGTAAGCACGGTTCAGAATCAAATTGGAGATCGTATTATACCTGCAACGCATACAACACCCGATGCAATACGCTTAAATGCATTGTTGTCAGAAATGGTCGCTTCGGGTTGTTCGCATGTATTTATGGAGTCTAGCTCTCATGCAATTCACCAGCATCGTATTACAGGTTTGCAATTTACAGGCGCAGCATTTACAAATATCACACATGATCATTTGGATTACCACGAAACATTCGAAGAATATGTACGTGTTAAAAAAGCATTTTTTGATCATTTAGGTCCAACCGCTTTTGCAATTACCAATTTAGACGATCCAAATGGCGCAGTGATGTTGGCCAATACAAAAGCTAAGCAGTTCAGTTATGCATTACATGCACCGGCAACGTATAAAGGAAAAATTTTAGAAAATCAATTGACTGGATTGGTATTGAATGTGAACGAAATTGAAGTGCATTGCAGATTGATTGGTACGTTTAATGCATATAATTTTTTAGCTGTTTATGGAATTGCAATTCAATTAGGGGAGCCATCAGAACAAGTGTTGACTGTACTAAGTGCTTTAACTGGTGCAGAAGGCAGATTTGATTATATCATTAGTAGCGAAAACTCAATTGGCATTGTGGATTATGCGCATACACCAGATGCATTACAAAATGTGTTGGAAACCATTGCGAAATTAAAAAAGGGAGGAGAAACAGTGATTACGGTAGTGGGTTGTGGTGGTGATAGAGATAAAACAAAAAGACCAGTGATGGCGCAGGTAGCTTGTGACTTGAGTGATAAAGTGATTTTTACGAGCGACAATCCTCGTTCCGAAGACCCAAATCAAATTATTAAGGACATGGAATTGGGATTAAGCAGTGCTGCAAAAAGAAAGTATGTCAATATCGTAGACCGCTATGAAGCGATCAAGGCAGCAGTGAATTTTTCAAAACCTGGAGATATTATTTTGATTGCAGGAAAGGGCCATGAAAAATACCAAGATATCAAAGG
>JBILIU010000104.1:0-4233 GCA_044368905.1 Sediminibacterium sp.
AATGCAGAAGCTTATTGGAGTTTTGATAGTAAGCAGATTATTTTTCAAAAAACAAATCCTAAAGAAGGGATTGTTTGTGATCAAATTTTTATGGGTAACCTGCCATTGAATGCAGTAGATCCATTCAAATATAAATTAGTGAGTACAGGTAAGGGCCGGACCACATGCGCCTATTTCATGAAAGATGGAAAACATATTATATACGCTTCTACGCATGAGGGTAGTGCAGACTGTCCTGCGCCAGTAGATCGAGCAAAATATGGCAACAAGTATATTTGGCCTTTGTACAACACTTATGACATTTTTATGGCGGATACCAATGGTGCAGTCATTAAAAAATTAACCTCTGCAAAAGGCTATGATGCAGAAGCCACTTTATCATATGATGGAAAGAAAATGATTTATTGCAGCGATAAAGATGGGGACTTAGATTTATATGTGATGGACATCGCTACTGGTAAAGAAAAGAAAGTAACCAATACTTTAGGTTATGACGGGGGTGCATGGTTTAGTCCTGATGGAAAAAAAATTGTGTGGAGAGCGAGTCGTCCAAAAACAGACGCTGACATAGCAGAGTATAGCAGTCTTTTGAAAGAAGGTTTGGTGGCACCCACTAATATGGAAGTGTTTGTTGCGAATGTGGATGGGTCAGACGCCAAGCAAATCACCAACCTAGGACAAGCAAATTGGGCACCTAATTTTACACCTGATGGCAAACAGATCATCTTTTGTAGCAATCATGAATACAAGCGAGGATTCCCTTTTAACATGTACTTGATCAACCTTGATGGATCTGGATTAGTTAAAATAAGTCGAGATAAAGGGTTTGACGCTTTCCCAATGTTTAGCCCTGATGGCAAAAAAATCATCTTTGCATCTAACAGAAACAACAAAGGCACGAGGGATACCAATTTATTTGTGGCGGACTGGGTCTATTAACAAGAATACCTAGATTAGTTGTATTTTAGCTGAAATCTAAAATCAATTTATTATGGAAACAGGTTTATTACATTTACACAACCTTCTTAGATGGGTGGTATTAATTGCAATTGTTGTCGCAATTGTTCAATTATTACTTAAGAAAGATGCTTTAAAAGCCAGTAAAGTATTGTTAATCAGTGCCCATAGTACTTTAGTCTTAGGGTTGTATCAGTACTTTTTTGGTCCTGTAGGCTTCTTTTTCATCAAAACCATGGGGATGGCCGAAGTCATGAAGGATAAACTGCTTAGATTTTGGGCAGTGGAGCATATTTTCACCATGCTTATTGCTATTATTTTAATCACGATTGGTCATATTAAATACAAAAAAGGAGGCGCTCCAAAGACTACTTTAATTTTATACATTATTGCCTTATTGTTCATTTTTGGAGCGATTCCTTGGCCGTTTAGAGTAGAAATAGCAAGACCTTTGTATCCAGGAGGATAATAATATATAACATATTGATTTTCAATATAAATAAAGGGGAGAGCGTTGCTTTCCCCTTTATTTTGGTGAATTTTTAATATTTCGGGGTTTATTTTTCGTAAATCCATTCATTTCCATATCTTTGCAACCCCAAAATAAGTATGTCAAAACAACCGCTGATTAAACAAGATGGAGTAATTATAGAAGCAATGAGCAATGCTATGTTCAGAGTAAAGCTTGAAAATGGTCACGAAATCTTAGCAACAATATCTGGTAAGATGCGTATGCACTACATCAGAATTTTGCCAGGTGATAAAGTAGGAGTGGAGATGAGTCCGTATGACTTAACAAGGGGAAGAATTATTTTCAGACATAAATAAGCTGAATCTATTTCTACAAAAGCGTTTAAAAAACATTAGGAATAAATATTTAAAAACAAAAAGATGAAAGTTAGAGCATCTATCAAAAAACGTAGTGCCGATTGCAAAATCGTGAAGCGTAAAGGCGTATTATTTGTAATCAACAAAAAGAACCCTCGCTTTAAGCAAAGACAAGGATAGTAAGACTTTTAGCGGAGACGCTAAAGTTTTTAGAAAATAAAAATTAAACAAAAAATCAAGTTTTAGCATATGGCTCGTATTGCCGGTATCGACTTACCAAAAAACAAAAGAGGAGAAATAGGACTTCAGTACATTTTCGGTATTGGACATTCTACAGCTCAATACATCTTAAACAAAGCAAACATCAGTTACGACAAAAAAGTAAATGAGTGGAATGACGATGAGCAAACTGCGATTCGTAATATCATCAATGCTGAATTCAAAGTAGAAGGTGCTTTACGTAGTGAAGTTTCTATGAGCATTAAGCGTTTGTTAGATATCGCTTGTTACCGTGGATTGCGTCATAGAAAAGGTTTACCTGTTCGTGGCCAACGTACTAAGACGAACGCACGTACTCGTAAGGGTAAGCGTAAGACAGTTGCTGGTAAGAAGAAAGTAGCTAAGAAATAAAATAATTAGATAGGTAGTCGCCATATGTGACTGCCTATTCTTATATAAATCCGATTAAATTAGATCCTGACTACAAAGTTCAGGGGAGATTGACTCGGTTTCCGCTTCGGCGGAATTTCATTTTAAATAACCCGCTCTTTTAACCTGTATTCTTACAAGTTTTTAGGGCACACCTCAAAAAAAATGGCAAAACCAAACAAAGCACAGAACAGTGCAAAAGCCGCTTCCAAGAAGAGAGTCGTTAAAGTAGACGCTTCTGGAGAAGTTCGTATCAGTGCAACATTCAACAATTTAATTATTGCTTTCACAAACAAAGCAGGTCAAGTGATCAGCTGGAGTAGTGCAGGTAAAATGGGCTTCAGAGGTTCTAAAAAGAATACGCCATATGCTGCTCAAATGGCAGCAGCAGACGCAGCGAAAGTAGCGTTAGATGCTGGTGTTAAAAGAGTAGAAGTTTTTGTAAAAGGTCCAGGTTCTGGAAGAGAAGGCGCTATCCGTTCTATCTCTCAATCTGGTATCGAAGTGATTTCTATCCGTGACGTAACGCCTATGCCACATAACGGATGTCGTCCTCCTAAACAAAGAAGAGTATAATTATTACGAGTTTTAATAACTATTTATAAACCAGGATGCATCATTGATTTTAGATTTTTACTGATGATGCGTCGACACTAAAAAATCAAAAAAAAGCAACATTATGGCACGTTACACAGGCCCCAAAACAAAAATTTCCCGCATTTTCGGCGAACCTATCTTAGGGAACGCTAAATGGTTGGGTAAAAACAGCAACCCTCCAGGACAACACGGTGCGCAACGCAAGCGTAAGCAATTAGGCGAGTACGCGTTACAGTTAAGAGAAAAGCAAAAAGCTAAATATACTTATGGTGTATTAGAGCGTCAATTCCGTAAAACATTTGAAGAAGCAGCTCGTTTAAAAGGCGTTACTGGTGAAAACTTGATTAAATTATTAGAGTCTCGTTTAGACAATACAATTTTCAGAATGGGGTTGGCTGCTAGCCGTCCTGAAGCTCGTCAATTGGTTGCGCATAAGCACATCGCTGTAAACGGTGATGTAACCAATGTGCCTTCTTATACATGTCGTCCAGGTGATGTTATCACTTATCGTCCTAAGAGTGCACACAATTCTTCTATTGTAAGCAAGCAACGTGCTAGAAACACTAAGTTTAGCTGGGTGGATTGGAATGAAACGACCAACACTGGTACTTTTATTACAATGCCTGAGCGCGAAGCAGTTCCTGAGAATATCAAGGAGCAATTGATTGTAGAATTGTATTCTAAATAGTAGGTAGCACTTAACACAATTTCTTTCAAATGAAAGAATCAAAATAAAAAAAAGTAGTAACATGGCTATATTAAGTTTTCAAAAACCAGATAAGATTGTTTTACAAAAAGCAAATGATTTCGAAGGACAGTTCGAATTCCGTCCCTTGGAGCCAGGCTTTGGTTTGACATTAGGAAACGCTTTAAGAAGAGTTTTATTAAGCTCTTTAGAAGGCTTTGCTATCGTAGGTATTAAAATTGAAGGAATAGATCACGAATTTGCTACAATCAAAGGTATTACCGAAGACGTAACAGAAATGATCCTAAACTTAAAGCAAGTTCGTTTTAAGCGTAAGGCAGATCAAGATGTGAGTTCTGAAAAAATTACTTTATCTATCAAAGGTGGTAGCGAATTTAACGCAGGTCATATTGGTGAAGCGTCTCAACAGTTCCAGGTGATGAACCCAGAATTAGTGATTTGTTTCATGGATCCTTCTGCTAAATTAGAGATTGAATTAACGATCCAAAAAGGTCGTG
>JBILIU010000105.1:0-4167 GCA_044368905.1 Sediminibacterium sp.
AAGGTGTTTTTAAATTAGATGTTTTTCAGTCGATGAAAAAACATGTGGCTAAATTTTTCAAACATCCATCAATCCAGTCTTTGATGGAATTTCCTGTGTTGTTTTTAGGGGCCTTGCCAGAAAAAACACCCGCTTTATATAGCTTAATGAATTATGCAGATATCAAAGGCGGTACTTGGTATCCTGAATTTGGAATGTATAGTATTGTGCAAGGGATGCATGATTTGGCCACTTCATTAGGCGTGCAATTTAAATTAGGCGAGGAAGTGACATCGATCGAAGTGCAATCTGGTAAAGCAGTCGCCGTCCATACTTTGAAAACTGCTACAGGTGAAAAGCAACAATACACTATGGATGTAATTGTTGGTGCAGGCGATTATCATCATATTGAAACTAAATTATTAGCCCCTGCATATCAATCTTATTCTGCAGCATATTGGGATAGTAGGGTGATGGCACCAAGTTCTTTATTGTATTATGTGGGATTGAATAAAAAATTAGAAGGTGTATTGCATCATCAATTGTTTTTTGATACGGATTTTGGATTGCATGGGCATGAAATATATTCCGATCCAAAATGGCCTACAAGACCCTTGTTTTATGCAAGTGTGCCTTCGGTGACAGATCCAACTGTGGCACCAGAGGGCTGTGAAAATTTATTTTTATTGATCCCAATTGCAGCTGGTTTAGAAGGAGATACAGAGGAGATCAGAGATCAATATTTTGAGATGATCATTCAACGTTTCGAAGAGCGCATTGGTCAGTCTATACGAAGTTCGATTGTATATAAGCGTTCTTTTGCAGTGAAAGAATTTAAAGAAGACTACCATTCCTTTAGAGGCAATGCCTATGGATTGGCAAATACATTATTGCAAACAGCAAATTTAAAACCAAGTTGTAAGAGTAAAAAAGTAAATAACTTATATTACACTGGCCAATTAACAGTACCTGGTCCTGGTGTACCACCAAGTTTAATTAGTGGGGAGGTGGTGGCTAAGCTTGTTGATCAAAAACATAAAGCATAATTTAAGATGTCTTCATTAAAATTATACAACGAAGTAACCGCACAAAGTAGTAAGTCTACTACTTTACTGTATAGTTCAAGTTTTTCTTCTGCTATTGGATTATTGGACAAATCACTGCATCAACCTATTTATGATATTTACGGATTTGTAAGATTCGCAGATGAGATTGTAGATACTTTTCATGAGTATGACAAAGCAACATTACTAGCAACATTTAAAGCAGATACCTATCAAGCATTGGAAAATGGAATCAGTTTGAATCCAATCTTACATCGTTTTCAATTGACTTATAATCAATTTAATATTGATAGATCTTTGTTAGATGCATTTTTATATAGTATGGAAATGGATCTTTCTCAACAGTTCCATGACCAAGCTAGTTACAATCAATACATTTTTGGAAGTGCCGAAGTGGTGGGTTTGATGTGCTTAAAAATATTCTGTAATGGGAACGATGCGCAATATGAAGCATTGAAACCAGCTGCACAAAGTTTAGGTGCTGCTTTCCAGAAAGTGAATTTTTTAAGGGATATCAAAGCGGATTTTGTGGGCATGGAACGTATGTATTTTCCAAATTGCGATTTTACTAATTTTAGTTTAGCGGATAAGCAACAAATAGAAGCGGATATACAAGTAGATTTTGATGCAGCATTAGACGGTATCAAGGCCCTTCCGGTTCCTTGTCGTTTTGGGGTGTATGTAGCGTTTAAATACTACTATGCTTTATTTAATAAGATTAAACAAACCAATCATGGGGCGTTATTAAGCACCAGAATTAGGATACCAGATTACGGTAAATTATTTATTGTTTTCAAAGCAAAAATTAGAGCAAGCTTAAATTTGTTATAGTACCTTTACATCCTAAACGTTCCTATATGATTTTCTTAATTTCTATGTTATTGACTTTTGCGATTATGGAAGGTGTTACTTGGTTAACGCATAAATATGTCATGCATGGTTTTTTATGGTACTTACATGAAGATCACCATCAGCCTACTGGCCATATTTTTGAAAAGAACGATGCGTTCTTCTTGATCTTTGCGCTTCCAAGTATGGCTTGTATTTTTTATGGTACATTCAATGCCATGCCATGGTTATCGGGTATTGGAACTGGTGTGGCCATGTATGGATTGGCCTATTTTATTGTGCACGAAGTGATTATTCATCAGAGAATCAAATGGTTTACAAAATCAAATAATAGATATATCAAAGCCATTCGTTGGGCACACAAAATGCACCATAAGCATTTAGGTAAAGAAGATAGTGAGAGTTTTGGTATGTTGATTGTAGCGAAAAAATATTGGGATAAAGTAAGACGTGACGAAATGATACAAAACAACGGATAACCCATTGCAAGTCGAAAATAAATATGATTATATAATAGCCGGTGCAGGTTGCGCCGGCTATTCTTTGTTATACCATTTATTACAGGATCCTGTTTTATGCCAAAAAAAGATATTGGTGGTGGATGCCAATTTTAATAAAGGCAATGACCGCACTTGGTGTTTTTGGGAAGATCAAGCTGGACCTTTTGAATCTATTGTTTGTAAAAAATGGTCCAATATAGAAGTATTAAAAGGGGCAATGCATCGTTCATTGCCAACTGCTCCTTTTGAATACAAAATGATTCAAGGCATAGATTTTTACAAATACATCAGTGATTTTGCAAAAGGTTTTGACAATGTGGAGTGGGTTGCGTCAAAGATCTTGACTATTGACTCCATCAACGATAATTGTGCAAAGGTCAATTGGGAAGGGGGCACAGCCAATGCAGACTATGTATTTTCAAGTATCAACGGGGATCGCATCCAATCAAAACTTTGGCAACATTTTAAAGGCATTGTGGTGGAATTTGATGGCCCTGTTTTTGATGAGCATATTGCAAGACTAATGGATTTTAATGTCCCTCAAATGGACGCAACAGCATTCATGTACTTGCTTCCTTTAACAGATAGAAAAGCATTGGTGGAGTATACTTTATTTTCTCCTACAATTTTGGTGGAGTCAAAATATGACGCTGTACTCAATGCCTATATGGAGGAACATTACAAAGGGCTAGCCTATCAAATTCAACATACCGAAATGGGTGCTATACCTATGACCGCTAAAAAATTGACATCCAATCAGGGTGCGGTTGTTTCAATAGGTACAATGGGGGATGCGGTTAAGGCAAGTACGGGTTATGCTTTTCAATTTATTCAAAAGCAAACACAACAAATAGTCAGTCAATTAAAATTGAATCAAACTTTGAATCCCGAAGTACATCATACAAGACATCAATTTTACGATGCCGTATTATTGTATATTCTAGAAAATAAGAAAATGGCTGGTGATGAAATCTTTGCCCGCATCTTTAAAAAAAATAGGGCAGCCACTGTATTTAAATTCTTATCCAACACCTCTAGCTTGCTGGATGATATAAAGATTATGACCAGTTTACCCACGCAAATTTTCTTGCCTGCGGCTATTAAAGTCATCTTTCGACGGTAAATTATTGGCGCAATTTCATAATTTTGTTTATGGCCTTGTCGTACAATGGTTAGTACAAGCGTTTCCGAAGCGCTAAATCCCAGTTCGATCCTGGGCTTGGCTACACAAAGGATTTTTAATAACTATAAAATTACCAATTACAATTTCGTTGCATTTTCCGTACCTTAGGTTTCTTGAAAAAAGTAATTGCCATATGCTGTTTTGCTGCCTTGTTATTATCAACAAGTAGTTTGAGCTATTTTTATTGGCTTCAGGAAAAGCTACATGAACAAGAAAGATTCTCAAATATAGATGCAGGTGAATTTGAGTTAAAAAATAAAGAAACTATACAATCCAAGGAGCACTCTAAAGAACATGTTAGCGATGATGATACCGAAATGCATGGTAATAGTCATAATAGCGATCAAATCACCATCACAGTAAATGATAAATCTATCTTACCCGAAGGCTATCAGTGGGAGGAAAAGGGTCGTGAATTTAGTTACAAGGGGATGTTTTATGATATTGTTTCAATAAAGAAAACCAATGAAGGCTGGGTCATTAAAGCAGCATCCGATGAAGAAGAAGCAGCTATTGTTGCGAATCAACATAAAGCACAACATTTAAATAAAGAGGCAGGATCTAAATCCAGTTCTTCCAAAATAAAATTGAA
>JBILIU010000106.1:0-4166 GCA_044368905.1 Sediminibacterium sp.
TCCAGTCATCGGTTTCTTTCCAGTTATCTGACATACTCTAGCCATGAGAAATAATTTTTTACGGACGGCAAAGGTAAGTAATTATACCTTACAGTCCCATTTTTTTAATGTTTTTTTCTATCAAACGCCGAAAAAAGGTCTTTTATTGCTAAAATGTTGATTTTTAACCCTTTTTATCTACTAAGAATAGTATTCTGCTCTTAATTCTTGCACCCTTTTATCCTCCATATACTCGTCAAAGGTCATTAGTCGGTCGATGATGCCTTTTGGCGTTAATTCGATCACACGGTTGGCCACAGTTTGCATAAAAGTGTGGTCATGTGAAGTCATTAAGACGATACCTGGGAAATTTTGACAGCCTTCGTTAAATGCTTGGATGCTCTCCAAGTCTAAGTGGTTGGTTGGTTGATCCAAAACGGTCACATTGGGATTTTGTAACATCATTTTACTTACCATACAACGTACTTTTTCTCCTCCACTTAACACATCTGATTTCTTCATTACATCATCTCCACTGAATAACATTTTTCCTAAAAATCCACGAATAAATGGCTCATCCGCATCCGTAACATGTGAAGGCACAAATTGTCTTAACCAATCCATTAAAGTCAATGGCTTTGTAAATTCTTCATTGTGCTCCATTGGTAAATATGCCTTGGTGATTGTAGTTCCCCATTCATAATTGCCACTATCAGCTTGACCATTTCCATTAATGATTTCAAAGAAATAAGTAATCGCTAAAGCATCCTTACTTAAAAAAGCAATTTTATCATTTTTACTAACAGAAAAAGTGACGTCTTTAAATAAGACACGACCGTCTACTGTTTTTTGTAATTTTTCTACGTTCAAAATTTGATTACCCACTTCACGCAATGGCTGAAAGATAATACCAGGGTACTTTCTATTCGATGGCTCAATTTCTTCGATGGTTAATTTCTCTAACGCTTTTTTACGAGATGTGGCTTGCTTACTCTTACTTGCATTGGCAGAGAAACGCGCAATGAAGTCTAATAATGCAGCACGTTTTTCTTCGTTCTTTTTATTCTTATCAGACATTTGACGCGCCATCAATTGAGAAGACTCATACCAGAATGAATAGTTACCAGTAAAGGTTTTAATTTTTGAACGATCCACATCCGAAACGTGTGTACAAACTGTATCTAAAAAGTGACGATCGTGACTCACCACCAATACAATGTTTTCGTAGTCTGCTAAAAAATTTTCTAACCAACCAATTGTTTCAATGTCCAATCCGTTGGTAGGCTCATCCAATAATAAAATATCAGGATTTCCAAACAAAGACTGCGCCAACAACACACGCAATTTATAATTACTCGGAATATCTTTCATCAAGGATTGGTGCATGTCTTCCTTCACACCTAAATCGCTTAATAAACTTGCTGCATTGCTCTCTGCTTCATATCCACCCATTTCACCAAATTCGCCTTCTAGCTCCCCTGCTCTTAAACCGTCAGCTTCTGTAAAATCTTCTTTCGCATACAAAGCATCTTTTTCGTGCATCACTTCCCACATACGCTTGTGGCCTTGCATCACGGTATTTAATACTGTTTGCTCATCAAATTCAAATTGATTTTGCTTTAAGAAGGACATACGCTCACCAGGTGTGATTTCAACAGATCCTTTATTCGGTTCTATCTCACCGCTTAATATTTTTAAGAAAGTAGATTTACCAGCACCGTTGGCTCCAATGATACCATAACAATTTCCCTTGGTGAAGCTAATATTCACTTCATCAAATAAGACTCTTTTACCGTAAGCCAATGTGACGTTTCTTGCACTAATCATTTTTCAACTGTTTTTGAAGCTGCAAAGTTAAGTGATTTCCGCTTACCAATTGGATCTGGCATGCGCCGATGTGGACAAAGGCTCGAATGCCTGGTTGATGAATTTATAATGGGCTGTAATGGCAATCATGGCAGCATTGTCTGTACAATATTGAAAAGCAGGTAGATAGGTCTTTAATCTCAATTGCTGTCCTAAGGCTTCAATCCCGTTTCGAACGCCCGAATTGGCACTCACGCCACCTGCAATACAAACATGTTTAATCCCAGTTTGCTGAATGGCTTTCTTTAATTTATACAAAAGGATTTCCACAATCGTATATTGTACAGAAGCACATAAGTCATTCAGATTTGCTTCGATAAATCCAGGCTCCTGCTTTTGTAAAAAATACAAGACACTTGTTTTTAATCCACTAAAAGAATAATTTAATTCAGGCACCATTGGCTTCGCAAATTCAAAGGCTTTTGGATTGCCTAATTGCGCTAATTTATCCAGCACGGGGCCTCCAGGATAAGGTAAACCTAATAGTTTTGAAATTTTATCAAAGGCTTCTCCAGCAGCGTCATCAATGGTTTGACCAATAATGATTAAGTCGGATGGACTATTGCATTGAACAATTTGTGTGTGTCCACCACTTACTGTCAAACATAAAAATGGAAAACTTGGACGAGGATCATCAATTAAATTTGCCAACACATGCGCTTGCATATGGTGTACTGCAATCAAAGGTTTATTTAAACTCAATGCCAAAGATTTTGCGAATTGTGCACCCACTAATAAACTTCCAATAAGTCCAGGTGCTTGTGTAAATGCAATGGCGTCAAGGGCTGCCAAACGTTCAGGATGTGTTAAATTAGGGAATGCTTTTTTTAAAGCTTCCTCTACCACTGGAACGATATTTTCCATATGCGCGCGACTCGCTAATTCGGGCACGACGCCACCATATTTTTCATGCACCAATTGATTGGCAATGAAATTAGAATGGATCTGACCATCAATGATCACTGACGCTGCAGTTTCATCACATGATGACTCAATCGCTAAAATGGTGATAGAATTTGACACCCCGCAAAGGTAAAGCTTAAATGGATATGCTTACTTGGATCTTATGGCTTCTACTGGGTTCATTTTTGCTGCAATTCTGGCTGGAATAATACCAGAAATAACCCCCAACACAATACATAAACTAAGTGCCATAAATATAATATTTGGGGCGATGGTGATTGGGAATGGCAGGAAAGAACTTAAAGCCAATGTCAATAACCAAACCAAGAATAATCCAACCAATCCACCTACAATACATAAGAATGCACTTTCTAAAAGGAACTCGTATAAAATAGTAGAACTCTTTGCACCAATCGCTTTTTTCAAACCAATTTGACTTGTTCTTTCTCTCACTGTTACAAACATAATATTGGCTACACCAAATGCGCCTACTAATAAGGACAAGCCTGCAATCGCCCATCCACCCTGGTTTACAGAGCCAAAGAACCCTTCTACTTGATCTTTAAATTGAGCCACATCGTTACAAGTAAAATTATCTTCTTGGGTGGGGCTTAGTTTTCTCAATTGACGCATTACACCAGTTAATTCCTCTTGCAATGCCTTAGATGTGATGCCAACTTTTGCCTGCACCATAATATATGGATTGTAATTATCTGGATTGTATACAGAGGCAAAATGATTATAGGTGAATAAACAAGTTCTGTCATAATCAAAGCCACCAATAATACTACTACCTTGTTTTTCAATAATACCAACCACCATTAATTTACGCCCATTAAAAGAGACCACTTTACCCAATCCTTTCTCGGCCTTGCCAAATAATTCCTCAGACACTTTATAGCCAATGACCCCAACTGGAATCCCTCTTTGGAAATCGGATTCAGAGAAGAAACGACCATAGCTTATATTAAAAGCTTGGATGTCTTTGAACTCTTCTGTCACTCCATATATATTAATTCCTTTTAATACGTTTTCTTCATAGGTGAAAGTAGCATTGGTAGATACAAAAAATGCAGTGTTGGCAGCCAAACTACTCTTCTTTTTCACCATATCCATTTCCGTGATTTTCATAGATGGACGTTTTACGAACTTCCACCATGGATATTCAGGCCCTCCAGCATAATCCCATTTGTCTATATAAATTGTATTGCTACCAAAACTAGATAAGTCGCTTTTTACTTTTATTTTCAAACTATCAATGGTCGCCAAGACGCCTATGATACAAAAGATACCAATGGTGATACCAAACAAGGAAAGAAAGGTTCTTAACTTATTTACTTTAAGCTCTTGAAGGGCCATTTTAAAGCTATTCCAAAGGATACCTAAAACTTTAATCATGTGGTAAAATTAGGATATTC
>JBILIU010000107.1:0-4142 GCA_044368905.1 Sediminibacterium sp.
TACATCTACTAAAGGTAATAAAGGTGGTCAGTCTCGTGCTGGTTACAAAAGCAAAATGGCACACGAAGGTGGTCAGATGCCAATTCAACGTAGAGTTCCAAAGCGTGGATTCAAGAACATCAACCGTATTGACTATGTTGTATTCAACTTAGGTCAATTAGATCAATTGATCGAGAAATATGGTTTCACAGAAATTACTCCAGAAAACTTATACATGAATAGCTTGATCAGTCGTACTGATTTAGTAAAAGTGTTAGCAAATGGCGAATTAAAAACTAAGATCAATTTCAGAGTCAACGCAGCAAGTAAGAAAGCACAAGATGCGATTGTTGCAGCTGGCGGAACCATCGAAATAATCTAATTTTTTTAGTATATTGCAAGACGCATTAACAGTGCGTCTTTTCAATTTAAAGGGCCAAGCACATAATTAAACACTGATGAAAAAACTAATAGATACTTTTAAAAATATTTGGGCAATCGACGAACTAAAATCTAAGATTATAGTGACTTTGTTGTTCGTATTGACTTATAGAATTGGTGCACAAATCACTTTACCTGGTATTAATCCATTAGCAATCGAAGCTGCTCAAAAAGCAGGTGGTAACAATGGTCTATTAGGTATTTTCGATATGTTCGCTGGTGGTGCATTTTCTCAAGCTTCAATTTTAGCTTTGGGTATTATGCCTTATATCTCTGCATCTATCTTTATGCAATTGATGACTATTTTAGTACCTCAATTACAAAAAATTCAAAAAGAAGGCGAGAGTGGAAGAAACAAAATCAATCAATGGACTCGTTATTTGACAGTGATTGTTACTTTGTTCCAAGCTGGCGCTTACGTTGCTTATTTAAATAGTCCAGGTTATGCTGATGCATTGATTCCTGCTTATAAAGATTATTTTTGGTTCTCTACAGTGATTACATTAACAGCAGGTACATTGTTTGTTATGTGGTTAGGTGAGAAAATTCAAGATAAAGGTTTAGGTAATGGTACTTCTATCATCATCATGGTGGGTATCTTAGCACGTTTACCACAATCAATCATCATGGAATTTGGTTCTAAAAGCCAAAAAGGTGGTGGTGGTTTGTTAATTTTCTTAATTGAAGTTGCTATTTTAGTGACCATCATTATGGGCTTGATTTTATTAGTACAAGGTGTTCGTAAGATCCCTGTAACTTATGCAAAGCAAGTGATTGGTGGTGCTCAAGTGGGTGGTGCACGTCAGTTTTTACCTGTTAAAGTAAACAGTGCTGGTGTAATGCCAATTATCTTCGCACAAGCGATCATGTTCTTGCCAACTTTAGTTTCTTTCACAAATATTGATTCTGCACAAGGCATCGTAAGAATTTTCAACGACCACAGCAATGTTTGGTATATGTTGATTTATTCTGTGATGGTCATTGGATTCACCTTCTTATATACTGCTTTAATATTTAATCCAAAGCAAATTTCTGAAGACCTTAAGCGTAACAACGGATTCATTCCAGGTGTGAAGCCAGGTCAACCAACAACAGACTATATTGGTGCAGTAATGGATAGAATCACATTACCAGGTGCGATCTTATTAGCATTGGTAGGTATCCTTCCAGGCTTTGCTCAAAAATTGGGTGTGACCCAAGGTTTTAGCACATTCTTTGGAGGTACTTCTCTATTGATCATGGTAGGTGTTGTTTTGGATACATTACAACAGATCGAAACTTATTTATTAATGCGTCAATATGATGGATTGATGAGTACAGGTCGTGTTCAAGGTAGATCACCAATTACAGGTATGTAATTTTTTATAAAATAATTATATTTACAAACCTGTCCATTAAAAAGACAGGTTTGTTTTTTTTAGCATCGAATTCGCTTTCTATGGTATATACTAAAACAGAAGAACAAGTTGGCTTAATGAAAGAAGCGGCTTTATTAGTGAGTCAAACTTTGACAGAAGTTGCGAAAGTGATTAAGCCTGGTATGACTACTTTAGATATAGATCAATTCTGCATGGAATTTGTGAAAGATCATAAAGGCATATTGTCATTTTATAATTACCATGGTTATCCGCACAATATTTGTGCATCAGTGAATGATGTGGTGGTGCATGGTTTTCCAAATAAAACAGCATTGAAAGAGGGAGATCTTGTATCTATAGATTTAGGTGTGATTTTAAATGGCTGGCATGGAGATCATGCTTATACTTTTATATTAGGAGAAGTAGCACCAGAACTCTTAAAATTGGTGAAAGTGACTAAAGAGTCATTGTATAAAGGAATTGAAAAAGCAATCGTGAATAATAGAGTAGGTGATATTGGGTTTGCTGTACAAGAACATACCGAGAAAAAAAATGGTTATGGTGTAGTGAGAGAACTAGTGGGACATGGTTTAGGAACAGAGTTACACGAAGACCCTCAAGTCCCAAATTATGGGAAAAGAGGCACAGGCATGAAGCTAGTAGAAAATTTAGTATTGGCAATTGAGCCCATGATTAATTTAGGAACACATAAAGTTTTTACCGAAGAGGATGGATGGACTGTTAAAACACAGGACGGAAAAGTATCTGTACATTTTGAACATGATGTATGTGTGAAGAAGAATGAAGCCTTGATTTTGTCTGATTTCTCTATCATTGAAGCTGCAGAAAAAGCAAACATCAATTTAAATTCATCTTACTATTAATTTGTAAAATTGAATCATGGAAACAAAAAACATTGTAGTAGTAGGAGGTGGAGCTGCAGGTTTTTTCTGTGCGATTCAAATTGCAGAAATGCATCCAAATTGGCAAATCACCATCGTTGAAAAGTCGGCTAAATTATTATCAAAAGTACGTGTGAGTGGAGGTGGGCGTTGTAATGTTACACATGCATGCCCTGAAGTAGACCATTTAATTCAAAAATATCCCCGTGGACAAAGGTTTTTAAAGAAAGCCTTTTATCAATTTGCGACTTTGCAAACAATCGAATGGTTTGCAAAAAACGAAGTCAAATTACATGCCGAGAAAGATGGTCGTATGTTTCCAATCACCAATGACTCCGAAACAATCGTAGCTTGCTTTATGAAAAAAGTGAATCAATATCAAATTGAAATACTTTTAAATCATGAAGTAGTCAGCGTTGAAAAAAAAGCACCATCTAAAAACAATGAAGCGCAATTCGAATTAATTTGTAGCAATAAAAAATTAATACCAGCCGATCAAATTTGTTTTGCGGTAGGTGGTATTGTAAAGACAGAAAATTTTAAATGGATTGAAACCCTAGGGCATCATTTTATTCCTTCCGTTCCTTCCTTGTTTACATTTAACGTGATGGATAAAAAAATCACCACGCTAATGGGTTTATCGGTGGAGCAAGCAAGTATACAATGGCAGGGTGAAAAATTTATAGAACAAGGGCCCTTACTCATCACACATTGGGGTATCAGTGGACCTGCAGCCATTAAGTTATCTGCATGGTGCGCAAGGGCAATGGCAGATGCAAACTATGAAGGCCATATTTTAATTAATTGGGTGCCTTTTTACAATGAAAATTCTTTACGATTAGAGTGGATGAATTTTAGACAAGATTTAGGAAGAAGAGAAATGGGCTCAAAAAATCCATTTGATTTGCCACAAAGACTTTGGCATTATCTTTTAACAGAAGCAGGCGTTGCTTTACAAACAAAGTGGGCTGACTTAAAAAATACACAACAACAAATCCTCATTCAATTACTTACAAGAATGTCATTGCAGATTAAAGGAAAAACAACTTTCAAAGAGGAATTTGTGACATGTGGTGGAGTAGACCTCGCAGAAATTGATGCGGGTACAATGGAAAGTAAATTAGTTCCAGGATTGCATTTTGCGGGAGAAATGATGGATGTGGATGGCATTACAGGAGGGTTTAATTTCCAACATGCATGGACTTCGGGATGGCTTGCTGCGCAGCATATGGGCGCTTAAAAAGGGTTGGGTGGACTGAATCGTATTACTGCTTCAATTTCTTATTGAAAATCAATTAGTTAGAATTTAATAATGCCTCATTTTTTGGGGCTTTCTTGATCTATTTTCTTCCCTTTTTACTACCTTTGCCGTCCGGTTCAAAAACGCCGGATTTTTATATGAAACTATTTTCAAAAAACCTAAACGCAGACGCACAGGAATTCGATGGCGCTACAGCTACCG
>JBILIU010000108.1:0-4137 GCA_044368905.1 Sediminibacterium sp.
AGAGAAAAATAAAAAGTAAACTTCCTTTAATTACTTCGCTAAATTTTACTTACATGCCATCTGCATCTGAAATAGCATGCACTGGATCCTTTTGATCCTTCAAGCTTTTGTTGACTAAGTAGACACCAATCAAGGTAATGATAGAACCTACGATATTATTCCATGTTAGATGCTCGTCTAACAAAAGAGAACCTACCCATATTGCCACGATTGGATTGATATAAGCATATAAAGATGCAATAGAAGATTTTAAATGTTTCATGCTATAGATGAAAGAGATAAATGCAAAGACAGAGCCTCCAATCACCATATATATAATAACGCCCCAAGAGATTGCAGGTATTTTATTTAAAGGGACGTAGTCTCCACTCATCAAGGTGATCAACCCCATCATGAATGCGCTCATCAACATCTGCCATCCAATTGAATTGTAGGCATTGATTTTGATTTTTGTCCTTGAGATAATAATAGATCCAATACTCCAAGTGATCATTGCTAAGAAGGATAGCACAACGCCTAAAATATAATTGCTTCCATGCACTGTTAAACTGTCTTTGTAAAAAATGAAGCCAATGCCTAATAGTCCAAGACATAAACCAATGATGGTTTTGGGCGTAATCTCAATGGCTTTATAGTAATACCTTTCAATCAATACAACGGATAAAGGATATAAGGCTGCAATCAAGGCAGCTAGTCCACTGGTGATAAATTTTAAACCATAAGTGGCGATTCCATTAGAGGACACAAACATCAACAGGGACATACCCAATAGCCAAAGGAATTGTTTTTTGGTGGGTAGCTTTTCACCTTTGATTAAAAAGAAGCCCACATACAAAGAGCCTCCTAAAAATTGACGAATACTAGCCATTTCAAAAGCCGGCATATGCATTACACCCATCTTGCTTGCGACCCAAGTGGTACCCCATACAATACTTGTAACCGATAACGCTAAGTAGGCTTTATTTTGATTCGCCATTTTGAAAGCTTAGTGTTTGAAATGTCTAAGACCTGTCATCACCATGGCTAAACCATTGGCTTGACAATAGGCCACACTATCTTTATCCCTCACTGAACCTCCTGGTTGAATGAATGCTTGGATGCCCGCTTCTTGTGCAATTTTCACACAATCATCAAAAGGGAAAAATGCATCCGATGCAAGACTTGCTTCTTTAAGATCAAAATTAAATTGCTTCGCTTTTTCAATGGCTTGTCTCAATGCATCAATTCTAGAAGTTTGTCCGCAGCCTTTTCCAACCAGTTGTTTATTTTTAATTAAAGCAATGGCATTGCTCTTTAAATGCTTACATATGATATTGCCAAAAACTAAATCTGCTTTTTCATTTTCTGTGCAAGGTCTTGCACCTACTTCTTCCCAATTGGTATAATTGCCTGTATCTAAGCCTTGTTCAAGGCTTCCGTTAAGGATTGATTTTTTTTGAGTTGGATGCAAATGCACACCTGGCTTTGTTTCAAGTAAGATTCTATTTTTCTTAGTTGTTAAAATACTCAATGCTGCCGCATCATATGCAGGGGCAATCAATACTTCAAAAAATAATTCTTGAATGGCTTCTGCTGTTGGTACATCGATGGTGCCATTGGTGACTAATACACCTCCAAAAGCACTTTCCGGATCGCCAGCCAATGCAGCTTCCCAACTTGCAAATACAGTTGCTCTTTGTGCTACACCACATACATTGGTATGCTTGATAATAGCAAAACTTGTTGCAGGTAAGTCTTGGATCAATGCAATGGCAGCGTCTACGTCCACTAAATTATTATAGGATAATTCTTTACCATTTAATTGTGTAAACCAAGTATCTAAATCACCATAGAAAGTAGCTACCTGATGTGGGTTTTCTCCATAACGTAATGTCTTACCTAAAGTTGGGTTGAAATAATTACTAATCGCAATATCATAATGCATCACCACTTCAAAAGCCTTTGCAGCAAATGCTTTTCTCTGATCCAAGCTTGTGCTGCCTGCTTGGTCAATTAATATTTTATTTAATACTGCATAATCGTCTTTTGCTGCTAGGACTGTTAAGTCTCTAAAGTTTTTAGCGGCAGCTCTAATCATCGATGGACCACCAATATCAATTTTCTCAATAATTGCTTTTTCTTCCGTAGTGGTTCTTAATGTTTCTTCAAATGGATATAAATCAACAATGACAAGGTCAATGGCAGGGATATTGAAGTCCTTCATTTCTTGTAGATCCTGCGCCTCATACCTTCTTCCTAAAATACCTCCAAAAACAGAAGGGTGTAATGTTTTTACACGGCCACCTAAGATAGATGGATAACCAGTTACCGACTCAACAGCCACACAGGGGATGCCTAAATCTTCTAAAAATTTTTGTGTTCCACCTGTAGAATAGATGGTGATATTTTGTTGGTGTAGTGTTCTAGCCAACGGCTCTAAACCATCCTTGTAAAAAACAGAGATTAATGCTGATTGTATTTTCTTTTCCATATGTAAAGGTACGAGCTTCTACTTTTTTGTCCGGCTCGGATTTTCCACAAAATGCCTTAAAGACTGAATAACTTTATGATACTATAAACACAGGTTCCACATAGCAGCAGTAATAAAGCATTTGGGCTTCTGTTTAAAAGCCAATATAAGCCTACAAATAGACAGAAATAATAATAAACCAGTCCTGCTATCCCTAAATTGTACTGTCGATCTTCCATCTGGAAAAATTGGAAAAATAGGTCAATGCTTTTATTGAATGTTTCAATATACCATCCAATCCCTTTTGCAATGAATTCCTGTACGAATGCAATCCTAGGTAAGACCATCAATACCAATAAACCGTATAAGAGGATGCTGCTTAAGGGTACAAACAGGAAATTGCCAATAATAGATAAACTAGAGCTTGTATGAAAATAATACAACACAATCGGTAATGTGGTTAACTGTGCAGCAATTGAGATTGCTAGGTTACTCCAAGCAATTTGCAAAAATGGATTGTCCATTGGCACTAATTGTAATAGGGGCTTATAAAAAAAATGAATACCCACCACGGCTGCATAAGAGAGCTGAAGGCCAATGCCTGAAATTATTTGACTATTGTAAAGCAACACTAACATGATGCCAATGCTGATGGTGTTAAGGGAAAATAAATTTTGATGAAAAAATCGACCAATCAATATCGTACTAAAAAACAAACTCGCTCGAACCACTGAGGGTCCAGCATGCGCTATAAGTGTATAAGACCATACAAGTGAAAGTAGGATAATCAATTTTGTCCATCTTGCCCAAATCTTATTGGGTAACCAACGGGTGCCTTTTTCTAATAGTTTAAATAAAATATCCAAATGCATACCGCTGATGGCGATGATATGCAATATGCCAAGTTGTTGATAAGCTGTTTTTAGAGCGGAAGACATTTCTGTTTTGATGCCAAATAATAAACTCTTTGCAAATGCATTGGATTCAGGGTTCGCAAATGCATGGTCTAATTTTGAAGTAAAGTATTGTCTTGTATCAAAGACCCATTGCGCCGACACCATTTCACTCAAAAATGAATTTGAACTATGATACTGTGCAATTGCTGCGCCCCAAACTAGCAAGATCATTGTTGGGGCTAGTTTTAAAGCGCTTGCTTTGTATTGTAATGTATGTACAATGCATAAAAGTAGATAGCTGACACAAACAATAAGTAGTAAAGTCCTTTGATCTAGTATTGGCCAGTATTGCTTTGTAGATTGATAGGCTAAAAAGCCAATCAAAATATAACAACAAATAAAAAAAATAGGATTAGACGCCCTCCATAGTATCAATTTATTTTGCATTTACAATCATAATGCAAAAATAGCGTCCTATACTTTCGGTAAATACTTATTTCCCAAGTATAAAAATAACTAACTTCTTATGTAGTTCGGGCTTATTATTTTTCCAATACTGTATGGTAGCTGTTTTGATCGACTCAGTTGGGCCGGTAATGTCCACGCCAATGCATAGTTGGGTATTTGGATGGCATGATTGAATAATCGCATCTAATAACTGATTATTTCTGTAAGGGGTTTCAATAAACAATTGCGCCATGCCATTGCTATTTACAATTTGTTCTAATTGTAGAATTTTCTTTTTCCTTTCTGTCGCATCAATTGGCAAGTACCCATTGAATGTAAATCCTT
>JBILIU010000027.1:0-15279 GCA_044368905.1 Sediminibacterium sp.
GCATTGTATTTTTCTGCAGATTTTAAATCGGAGAGCGAAAAACAATTGATGACTCAGATCATGCAAATACAAGATCCAAATCAAAAAGCAGCATTTGAAGCGCCTGCCCGTGATTTGGTAAACGCTATAGCAGAAGACCGTAAAGGTTTTATTGAATCAGATTTAACTAGGACTTTTATTTTTATAGGTTTAGCTTTCTTCTTAATCTTCTTATACATAAAGCGTTCTATTCAAGAGACTGTATTTATTATCGCTATAGGTTTATTATCATTGGTGGACTTGTTTCAGATCAATATGCAATACCTAAAACCAAGTCAATATGTAGAAGCAGCAGAAAATGATAACGCATTTGCATTAACTGCACTAGACAATACATTGTTGAAAGATAAAAGCCATTATAGAATCATTGACCTTAGACGAGGTGTTCAAAACTCATTCAATGAGGGCGCCATTCTAGCTTATCATCATAAACTAGTGGGTGGATACAATCCTGCTAAATTGAGCATCTATCAAGATCTAATCGAAAACCAATGGTATAATTTCCCTAATTGCTTGCCTACATTAAACATGATGAATACAAAGTATATCATCTCAGGCAATATGGCATCCGATACCATTCCAAACCCAGATGCATTGGGTAATGCATGGTTTGTTAAAGGGATTGAATTTAAAAAAGGCCCAAGAGCAGTGATGGATCATCTTAGCTTTTTCAATCCAAAAGATACCGCAGTAATGGATGAGCAAGATAAAATAGTGGACTTAGACGGATTACAAGTTGACTCCAATGCAAGTATTCAATTGGTTCAAAATAAAAACGACGAGATTACTTATAAAGCAAAAACAAATTCGAAGCAATTAGCCGTATTTAGTGAGATCTATTACAAGGATGGCTGGAAAGCATATATTAATGATAAAGAGACACCAATAGTAAAAGTGAACTATGTACTTAGAGGATTGGTTGTTCCAGCTGGTGATCACACAATTAAATTTGAATTCAAACCAGCATCCATCACTGGTGCAAAACAAATTGCTGGAGTTGCATCTGCACTTCTTTGGTTTTCTTTGATCACAATGATTGCGTTTGCATTTAAAAACTTGAATAAAAAAGAAAACACTGCTAAATAATGCAATTATCCATTGTTATATGCAGTTACAATAGGGCAAGCTATATCAGCGATGCTTTGGATAGTTTGTATATGCAGACAGCTGGATTAAATGCATTCGAAGCTATTATTGTTGATAATAATTCAACCGACAATACAGCTGAAGTATTTAGCAAATGGAGCGCGGCGCATACCAATGGTAGTTTCACTTATATTACTGAAACAAATCAAGGGGCTTCCTTTGCGCGTAATACAGGCGCTGCTGTCGCAAAAGGACAATGGTTATGTTTTATGGACGATGATGCAGTAGCAACGCCTAACTATGTTGAAAACATCCTTAAGCATATTGAAACTAAGCCAAATGCTATTGGATTTGGTGGACGCATCATCCCAAAATATATACCATCCGAACCAAAGTGGATGAGCTACTATGTATCCTCACTAGTAGGCAATTTTGATTACGCCCCTACTGCCTGTGCTTTTGAACATGGCAAGTATCCATTAGAGTCCAATATGATTGTTAGAAAAGAGATCTATGACGCAATTGGTGGATTTAATACCACATTACCTGGTGTTGTAGGCACATTAAGAATTGGTGGCGAAGGCAAAGAATTATTCTATAAAATTTTAGCCCTAGGATATACCATTTATTACGACCCATCAATTTGTGTGCACCATGTGGTAGAAGTTAAGAAGTTGACATCGGAATACATGTACCGAGTAGCTAGTGGAATTGGTAGAGGTGAGAAAACAAGGACTTTAAATATTTCTACATGGGCTTACATAAAAAAGATTGTGGAATATATCTTTAAGTTAGGCGCAGCGGTTATTTTAGGAATAAAATATATCTTGCAAGCAACCCCAGCAAAAGCATGGCCAGTGATTCAATTTAGAATTGACGCTTTAAAAGGATTAATTTAAAATATGAGTTTCATTAGAAAAATAAAAAAACATTATAATCGATTTATGATGTTCCTTGATCAGTCCTCTAATTATTCTTACGCACAAGAAGGAGAAGATAGGATTTTAATGCGTTATTTTGATGGAAGGAAAAAAGGATTTTATCTTGATGTTGGCGCACATCATCCAAGGCTTTACTCAAATACCTATTTATTTTACAACAAAGGTTGGAATGGAATAAATATTGATGCTATGCCAGGATCGATGGAAATTTTTAATAAACAAAGGCCTAGGGATATCAATATAGAAGCAGCGATTTCAAAAAATACAGAAAAATTACCTTTTTATATATTTAGTGACAAGGCTTTAAATACTTTTTCCAAAGATTTAGCAGATGCTAGAGAAGATCGATCAAAAAAACATTACTTAGTTGATACAAAAATTATAGAAACCAAACCTTTATCCGATCTTTTAGACAAGCATTTGCCTCAGAATCAACATATAGATTTTATGACCCTCGATATTGAAGGGTATGATTTAAATGCATTGGAGTCTATAAATTTGGATAAATATAGACCAGAGCTAATCCTTGTTGAGGTATACGCTGATAATATTATGGACGCTCCTATTGACCAATACTTAAGAGCACAAGGATACACATTTTATGCAAAAGCTGTACTGACTTGTATTTATAAAAATTCCAAAGCTTAACCATTTTTCAATTGTTTAACACACCCATTTTATTGATTGTATTCAACCGTCCTGGTCCGACACAAAAAGTGTTGGATATGCTAGCAAGTATACAACCCAGTCAGCTTTACATCACTGCAGATGGAGCTAGAAAAAATAATGAAAATGATGTAAGAAATTGTAATGACGTTCGTGAAATAATAAAAAATATCCATTGGGATTGTGAAGTTAAATACTTGCTTAGAGCAGAGAATTGGGGATGTAAAAATGCAGTGTCAGATGCCATTAACTGGTTTTTCAAAAATGTTGACCAAGGTATTATCTTGGAAGACGATTGTTTGCCAAATAAATCATTTTTTAGTTTTTGTGAAACAATGCTTTCAGCACATCAAGATGATGCCCAGATAATGCATATAGGCGGAACAAATTTCCAACAAGATGATTTTACATTATCTGAATCATATTATTTTTCGAGAATTGCGCATGTATGGGGATGGGCCAGTTGGAAAAGAGCCTGGGAACTTTACAAGGTTGAAATTGCCGAATATTCGAAACCTCAATTAAAAAAATGGTTTAATCACTATGACTTTAACTCAAATTCATTGCTTTTTTGGCATAAAGCTTTCAATAGCGTTAAAGAACACACTATCAATACATGGGATTATCAATGGACTTATGCCATATGGAAACATAATGGCTTAACCATCATACCAAGTAAAAATCTAGTAACTAATATTGGTTTTGATGATGATGCCACCCATACTTCTAAAGGTGCCGAGGATTATGCCATGCTGCCAATGTATGATTTAAATGAAATTATACACCCAAAATCAAAAGTTGTAAATTTAACAGCAGATAATTATACATTTAGTAAATGGTATGTAAAAAGAACAATACCTAAAAGAATAATTGATTTGTTAAAAAAAGTCTTAAGATGAACTGTAAAATTTGTGATAATAATACTAATCCCATATTTAAAACTAAGGTTTTAAATAAATACGACGTTGAATATTTCAAGTGCACACAGTGTTCATTTATACAAACCGAAAAACCCTATTGGTTAGATGAATCATACTCTAATGCAATAACACAATTAGATATTGGACTTGCAAACAGGAATTATGACCTAGCTAAAAAAACAAGCTTAATGATAAACGCTTTTTTTAACAAGAAAGCAAATTTTATAGATTTTGCAGGTGGCTATGGCTTAATGGTAAGATTAATGAGGGATAATGGATTTAATTTTTATAGACAAGACAAGTATTGTGATAACTTATTTGCAAAACATTTTGATATTACAGATGCTAGTATACAAAAATTTGAACTAGCTACAGCATTTGAAGTATTTGAACACTTGGCTAACCCAATGCAAGAAATAGACGAGATCCTAGCTTATTCTGACAGTATCTTGTTTTCCACAGTGCTACAGCCTTCTGAAAATATAAACCCAAATAATTGGTGGTATGTTTCTCCAGAAATTGGTCAACATATCGCCTTATACCATTCTGACAGTTTAAAAACCATCGCACAATTAAAAGGACTGAATTTGTATAGCGATGGCAAATATTTACACCTACTAACTAAAAAGAAAATCAACTCCACCCTATTCAAATTCCTTTGCCATAATACAATTGTAAATAGCTTATCCTTCCTTTTTGGCAAAAAAAATAATGCACTAGTTCAACAGGATTACCAATACTTGAAAAATAAAATTAAATAATAGCATGAATCGCATTAAGGGATTTGTATATGATTTAATTACATTTTTTGCCAGTATAGGTTCAAGAAATAGAAATGCCGGTGAAAAGGTATTATTAGTTCGTGTAGATGAAATTGGCGATTATCTTTTATGGAGAAAATTTATCATTGAAATACTTACATCTTCATTATGCCAACAAAAAGAAGTGCATTTTATTGGAAATGCTGCTTGGAAAAGTTTATTTGATATTGAATTTTCAGATACTACTTTTACAAAGATTTTTTGGTTAAATAAGCAACTATATAAAACCTCGATTAACTATCGATTTAGATTTTCAAAAAATATTTTTCAAGAAAATTATACGATAGTCATTAATCCAACCTATTCAAGAGCTAAAAGAGTCGACGATAGTCTTGTTAAAGCAGCAAAAGCAAATAGCAATTATGGTTATGTAAGAAACAATGAAAACTATTTACCTTACGAGCAATCTTATGATAGAAATTTATATGATAAACTACTCCAAATTCACCAAAAACCAGTCTTCGAATTTAATCGTAATAAAGCATTTACTGAATGGCTTACTCAAAGCAACTCTTTAATTACAAATACCAGTTTATCAGATGCAATAAAATTACCTGAAATAAACAAAAAGTATAATACACCGGATAACTACTTTATTGTATTTCCTGGTTCAAGAAGTAACAAGAGAATTTGGAGTGCCGAAAATTTTACTATTGTAAGCAACTACTTATATGATCGGTATAAATGCACAGTCATACTAGCTGGTGCAGCTACCGATAGTCAATATGGCGATGCGTTTGAAAATAATTATAACCACCCAATGGCCAATTTGATAGGAAGGACAAATTTGCCTGAGACACTTGCATTGCTTAAGGGTGCTAAATGCATCCTCTCTGTTGATACAGGATCAATTCATTTAGCTGCTTCTGTGAATTGTTTAAGCTTTGGTATTTTCAATGGCTCTCAATACGGTCGATTCTCACCTTATCCCAATACTGTTTCAACTAAGATTAAATCTATTTATCCTGCCTCTATTTCCAACGAGATTGCCAATATGGATATGGTAAATGAAAAATACGAGCATATTGTACCTATTGATTACAATGAAGTATCTGCTCTACAAGTAATTGAAATGATTGAGAAAGAAAATTTACTTTAAAATTAAAAGTACTTAGTCTTGATTTTGAATATCAATTTTCCAATTAGAGTCTCCAAAAAGTAATAGAATAATTTTTGTCTAAATTGCCATAGTCTACAAAGTAATGAAAATCCAAAATGAGATTCATATACTTCAATATTTTGCTTTAAAGATTTTAAATACTGAACACTACTCACTCCAGTATCATCAAACCTTGTAATTACTTGATCTAAAAATAAATATGGCTCGTCTTTAATGCGGCACATTAAATCATAATCCATGGCTATTTTGTAATCCTCATTGAATAAACCTATGCGGTTATATACCTCTTTTCTAACAAACCAAGTTGGATGAGAGACGCTTCTCATTCCTTTAAATAATTGCTCAGGGTCAAAGGGCTTTCCAACATCCACCCACATGCCTGCCCTTTTTAAAGTAATCTTCCCACTGACCCACTGAATAGCTGGATGATTTTGAAAGGTAGATTGTACCAAGGGCAACACTTGATCAGAAGCGTACATATCACCAGAATTTAATAAATGTACTATACCATCTTCTACTAATTGAATGCCTTTGTTAAAGGCATCACTTATCCCTCTGTCTCTTTCGTTGATGATGCTTCGAAAACTAGGTTGAGATATATTATTATACCACTCTACTACATCCTTTGTAGTACTTCCATTTATGATGATATGTT
Source organism: Sediminibacterium sp. (assembly GCA_044368905.1). Taxonomy (GTDB): domain Bacteria; phylum Bacteroidota; class Bacteroidia; order Chitinophagales; family Chitinophagaceae; genus Sediminibacterium. The sequence continues at coordinate 6,249 of JBILIU010000027.1, forward strand.
GATAGGGCTTTGTAATTTGCATATCAACTGATGCACAAGACTTAATCAGGCCTTCTACATCATTAAAACAAATGGTTACAATAGTTATCTTATTCATATTAATAGTGGAATGCAAGCAAATTACTAAAAATTGACGGGTATAATAAATATTCTTGATTCTTGTGAATAATTCAATAATTTTATCTCGAAATAAGCAACATGGGAATTATACAAACACAGGGCACAAAATCAAGCATTTATATTTTAATTGGCTTTGTGATTGGCGCTATCAATATGCTTATTCTTTTCCCTTATTTTTTTTCTACCGAAGAAATTGGACTTACTAGGGCTATATTAGATGCAAGTATCACATTTGCCTCCTTTTGTACTATTGGCTCCATCCCTGCCATCTATAAATTCAACCCTTTTTATTCGCATTACTTAGGGCCTAAAAAAAATGATTACCCTTTAATTACACTGATTGTTATTCTTATTGGTTTTGCAATATTTCTATCTCTAGGCATTTACAATAAAGACTTTGTTTTGAGGAAATTAGGCAAGTCCCCAAGTTTAGCTAAGTATTATTATTTTATTTTCCCAAGTACTTTTCTTTTACTTATTTATAGCTGGCTAGAAGCTTTCGCAGGTACCTTAAAGAAAACAGTAACCACTAATTTTTTGAAAGAAACCTTAATCAGAATTTTAACTACTTTCTTGATTTTACTTTACGGATTTAATGTAATTGATTTTACCGCGTTCATTGTTTTATTTTGTTTATTGTATTTGCCCCCTGTTCTTATTTTATTGTTTACACTTATAAAATCCAAGCAATGGAATCTAAACTTTATTATAAATAGCAGTGTTACAAGAAGGCTAAAAGGAAGGATTTTTAATTATACCCTTTTTGTATTTGCAGGACAGTTTTTTGCAGTGCTCGCAAGAACGAATGATACTTTTTTAATTGTTGGTATTAGGGGCCTAAGTGATACTGGAATATTTACCATTGCAATGTATCTATCTGCTATCATTGAGATACCTCAAAGAAGCCTGCAATCTATCAGTGTTCCTGTATTAGCAGATTCTTGGAGGATAAAAGACATGGAAAACATTAAGTCTATTTACAAAAAGAGTATTTCCAACTTAATGACAATTGGATTCTTGTTATTTGGGCTTCTTCTAATTAATATTCACAATATTGTTACCTTTCTCAACCTTATTAGCAATAATCAGCAAAATGTCTTTGGACCACTTGCTGGTATATTTTTTATTCTCGGTATCGCAAGGATAGTAGATCTAAGCACAGGCGTGAATGGTGCCATTATCAATACTTCTAATTATTGGCGTTTTGACTTTTTTACCAATGTAGCTTTTGTGACACTTTCCATACCGCTAAACTTTATTTTAATTAAATACTTTGGCTTATTTGGCTTAGCATTCTCCAATCTAGCAGCGATTATCATTTACAATGCTATGCGCTATTTTTTCTTATACAAAAAGTTTAAACTACAACCATATACTCTAAATCACTTATACTTTTTTATACTGATTATACTTTTAATCATTGGTTTATACTTTATGCCAAGCCTACAGAATTTTATAGTTGATGGTATTGTAAAAACGTTTGTTTACATAGTTGTATACTATCTTATTTTATCCAAAATCAAACCTGCACCAGAACTCACCAATATGTTTTTTGATTTCTTGGAAAAAAGAAATATTAAAATCCTAAAGCGTTTCTAAAAAACGCGCAAGCCCCTCCCTTTTCTCGGGCGTCAATTCGTAGCTGATATTTTCGGTATAATATTTATGTAAATCATACACTTGCTCATTCACAGGTATTAAAGCAATTACATCCTCCAGATGAGACAGCCCATAACCATTGGCTGCATCAAATGCCTCCATAAAATCCAAAGGAATTGGTTTATTAGCAACCCATGCAGCAAAAACAAATGGCAGCCCTGAATATTGTTTCCAAGCCGAGCCTAAGTCATAAATATGCTCAAAGAGATTTAAACTTGCTAAAGCCCTATCTCCAATAATCACCCCAGCGGTAGTGCCTGAAATTTTATCCATATAGCCTTCGGTGGCGGTTAAAAACGCCACTTCTTTTTTCCAATATTGACCAAACAACAACTTTACTAATTGAACTGATGTTCGGCTTTGATAGTCTAAATACACCTTTTCAATTTGATCCATGGGTACCTGACTAAATAGTGCCACAGAAGCCACTTCTCCCTCTGTGCCTATCACATATTTAGAAACCAACTGAGGATGCTTTAAAAGAGGCATCACAGCCACGGGAACAAGACCAATATCAATTGTATCATCCAATAAAGCCTGGGCAATTTGGGCAGGGTAATCCTTCATTAATTCAATCCTCTCTTTAAAAGGACTTTGCTCCATACCAAGTAATAATGGACGGGTATTTAAATAACTTACCACGCCTATGCGCCATTTTTTGTTCAATTGAAGTAACTTTGTACAAAGAAAAACCTTTTTTCTAAGAAACGAACTACTTCTTAAAACTATCAGCCAATGTCTCAATTAAGCGCTATTTCACCCATCGATGGTCGTTACCACAAACAAACAGCAGCACTAGGTGCTTATTTTTCTGAATATGCCCTTATCAGGTACCGCGTATTGGTAGAAGTACATTACTTTTTGTTTTTAGGTGACAAGAAGTTTTTTAAAGTGCCTTCAGGTTTAAGAAAAGCCTTATTGGATGTGGTAGAAAATTTTTCGGAGGATGATGCGGCAAAGATCAAGGCGATCGAAGCCACTACCAATCATGATGTAAAAGCAGTAGAATACTTTTTAAAGGAAATTTTAGACCAACATAAAGCGAGCGCATTAAAAGAGTGGATTCATTTTGGATTGACTTCTCAAGACATCAATAATACAGCCATTCCTTTAAGTTGGAAAAATGCGATGGAGTCTGAAATTTTACCAGCCTATATTAATTTGCAAAACAGATTGTACCAATTTGCAAAACAATGGAAGAAAGTTCCATTACTTGCCAGAACACATGGTCAGTCTGCTTCTCCAACCACTTTAGGAAAAGAGATCATGGTCTTTGTAGAAAGAATCAACCATCAGATAGAATTGTTTAGCAGCATTCCTTATGCCGCAAAATTCGGAGGCGCTACAGGAAATTACAATGCACACCATATCGCCTACCCTAAGAAAAATTGGGTCGCATTAGGCAATGAATTTGTGGATGATGTATTAGGCCTTGAGCGTATGCAGTTCACCACTCAAATTGAGCACTACGATCATTTTGCTGCACATTGTGATAACCTAAAAAGATTGAATACCATATTGATTGATTTAACGCGTGACATCTGGACCTATATCTCTATGGATTACTTTAAACAACAAACTAAAAAAGGCGAAGTCGGATCGAGTGCGATGCCACATAAAGTCAATCCAATTGATTTTGAAAACGCAGAAGGTAATTTAGGTATCGCAAATGCTTTACTAGAGCATTTTTCAGCGAAGCTACCAATTAGTAGATTACAAAGAGACTTAACCGATTCGACTGTCTTAAGAAATATTGGTGTACCTATTGGACATATTACGATTGCCATTAACTCTATCGAAAAAGGTTTAGGTAAATTGATTTTAAATGAAGTGAAAATCAATGAAGACCTTGAAAATAATTGGGCAGTTGTGGCAGAAGCGATACAAACCATTTTGCGTCGCGAACAATATCCAAATCCTTACGAGGCATTAAAAGATCTAACAAGAGGCAATAGCAAGATTGATAAAAAGTCCATGCATAAGTTTATTGATGGACTAAAAATTACTGTTGCTTTGAAAAAGGAATTAAAGAAAATCACCCCTCAGAATTATACAGGTGTGACAGCAGAATATTAATCCTCATTTGAGTCCTCCTTCGGTGGCGCAATTTTTTTTCTGACTTCTTTTTTTGCCAATAAATAATGGATCGGGGCCATCCCCTCTTTTTCAATCGCCATAGTCAAGACTTCTGCGGTGGCTTGCGCATCTCCCCAAGCACGGTGTCTACCTTCAATGCGGATACCAAGATCACGCGTTAAAGAACCCAATCCATATTTTTGTAAACCAGGAAACACTTTTTTGCTAAGGCGTATGGTGCATAATTTAGGTGCTGACCAGTCGTATCCAGACTTACCTAATAAGTACCTAACAAAGGAATAATCAAAGCTTGCATTGTGTGCCACAAAAATGCGGTCTTTCAATAAATTGTATATCTGAGGTGCTACTTCCTCGAAAATGGGTGCTTGGGCCACCATTTCGTCACTAATGCCCGTCATATTCACAATAAAGGGCGGGATTTTTTGTCTTGGATTCACCAAAGTCACATATTTACCCGTCACTTCGATACCATTGTGCATCACAATTGCGATTTCGGTGATCCCATGTGTATGGGGCATCCCGCCAGTGGTTTCTATGTCTACAATTGCAAATTCCATTAGGGGCCAAGTTCGCATTTTTTTGTCAATAATAGCTAGCGGCTTTTCCTTATTTTTGTAACTCATTATAGGAAAAGCAATTAGCATGGAATTGAGTAAAAATTTTATACCGGGTGAAGTAGAGACCAAATGGTATCAACATTGGATCGACCAGGGCTATTTTCACAGTATGCCCAATGAGAAGCCAGCATATACCGTGGTCATCCCTCCTCCAAATGTGACCGGTGTTTTACATATGGGCCATTGCTTGAACAATACCATTCAGGATATTTTAGTGCGTCGTGCCCGAATGCAAGGGATGAATCCTTGTTGGGTGCCTGGTACGGACCATGCTTCTATTGCGACTGAAGCAAAAGTGGTTGCGATGTTAAGAGAAAGAGGGATTGCTAAGTCCTCTTTAAGTAGAGAAGAATTTTTGAGTTATGCTTGGGAGTGGAAGGAAAAATACGGCGGTATTATTTTACAGCAATTAAGAAAGATGGGCTGTAGTTTGGATTGGGAGCGTACTTCTTTCACCATGGATCCAGACTATTATGAAACTGTCATTAAAGTATTTATTGATTTATACAAAAAGGGCAAGATCTATCGTGGCAAACGCATGATCAATTGGGATGTGAAGGCAAAGACTGCATTGAGTGATGAAGAAGTAATACATAAGGAAGTCAACGGAAAGATGTACCATATTAGGTATAAATTAGATCTACCAGGTGAGGAGTTTATTACTATTGCTACTGTGCGCCCTGAAACCATTTTTGGGGATACTGCTATTTGTGTGCACCCTAAAGATCCTAGGTACACGCATTTAATTGGCAAGCATGCTTTTGTGCCAATGATCAATAGACGCATCCCTATTATTGCAGACGATTATATTGAAATTGAATTTGGCACTGGTGCCTTAAAAGTTACACCTGCACATGATATCAATGATTTTCAATTAGGACAAAAGCATGGATTAGAAGTGATTGATACCATGAATGACGATGGTACGATGAACGAGGCTGCGCCGATGTATATTGGCAAAGACAGAATAGAAGTAAGAAAAATCATTGCCACAGATTTAGAAGCATCGGGCAATTTAGTGAAGATAGAAGACTATGTAAACCAGGTTGGTTTTAGCGAAAGAACAGACGCCATTGTGGAACCAAGATTGAGTTTGCAGTGGTGGGTAGATATGAAGCAATTGGCTGCACCAGCATTGGATAAAGTGATGTCGGATGAAATTCATTTTCATCCTGCGAAATTTAAAAATGTCTACCGTCATTGGATGGAGAATATTAAAGACTGGTGTATTAGTAGACAATTATGGTGGGGACATAGAATACCAGCATGGTATGACCAAGAAGGCAATGTGTATGTGGAAGCTAGTCTAGAAAAAGTACATGCAAATTTCCCAGAAACAGTTGGCAAGGAATTATATCAAGATGCGGATTGTTTAGACACTTGGTTTAGTAGTTGGTTATGGCCTATCGAAGTATTTAAAGGCATGTCCAATCCAAACAATGCAGAAATAAATTATTACTATCCTACTAGCACATTAGTAACTGCACCAGAAATTATTTTCTTCTGGGTGGCTAGGATGATCATGGCAGGCGAAGAATACATGGGTAAGATTCCATTTAAGGATGTCTACTTCACAGGTATTGTGCGTGATAAGCAAGGCCGAAAAATGAGTAAGAGTTTGGGGAACTCTCCAGACTTATTAGGATTGATAGATCAATATGGTGCAGATGCAGTTCGATTTGGTATCATGATTGCTTCTCCTGCGGGCAATGATTTATTATTTGACGAGTCCACTTTAGAACAAGGCAGAAATTTTAATAGCAAACTTTGGAATGCGACCAAACTATTAAAAATGTGGGAGCCGCGTCAAAGTCAAGAGGGCCCAATCCCTGAGGATGCCGCATTTGCAATGGATTGGTTTCAAGCAAAATTAAGTGCCACACAATTAGAAGTAGACGAGATGCTTAAAACATTCCGATTGAGTGAAGCTTTAAAAACGATTTACGGATTGATATGGGATGACTATTGCAGCTGGTACCTTGAGTGGATTAAGCCAGGCTTTGAACAACCTATCCATGCAAAAGTATTTGAAAAAAGTATTGCATTTTACGATGATTTGCTACAATTATTGCATCCATTTATGCCATTCATTACGGAAGAGATTCATCATATGCTTAAAACCCAAACACAGGATCTATGTGTGCAGGAATTGGCTCCAATAAGCAAAGTTGACGAATCGGTATTGCATGCTGGTGTGCTTTTAAAGAATGTGATTTCTACTTTACGTGATGCTAGGAATAAAAATCAAATTAAACCTAAGGATGCGATTGATGTGCATATCCAATCCGAAAACAATGCTGCCTACCAAACGATACAAAACATTTTAGCAAAGCAAGTCAATGCTAAAAGCGTGGCATACACCAATGCTCCGATAGGTTCTAGCATTGTAGTAGCTTTAGAAAAAGATAAATTTTATTTAGTAGCAGATCAAGCAATTGATACCGTTGGTTTGAAAGAAAATTTATTGAAAGACTTAGCGCATCAAAAAGGATTCTTAGAAAGTGTAGAAAAGAAATTGGCTAACGAGAAATTTGTTCAAAATGCAAAACCAGAAGTGATCGCTATAGAACAAAAAAAGAAAGCCGATGCATTGGCGAGAATCCAAACGATTGAAGAAAGTTTAGCACAACTAGGCTAGTCAATAACATCTAATGACTGAAATTCAAATAACACGCGCTGGCTTAACTGATCGAGCATTTATAAGATCTGTTTCTGAGCGCACCTGGCCCAGCACTTATGGTCATATCATCTCTCAGGAGCAAATTGATTTCATGTTGGATTGGATGTACAGTGACGACTCCTTAGAAAAACAAATGAATACGGGTTGCGAATTTTATATTGCTAGCATTAAAAAAGAAAACGGACTATGGGATGCTGTAGGATTTTGTTCGGTAAGCCCTGATGATGAAAAAGAAGAAGAAGAAGAAGAAGAAAATAATAGTACTGAAAAAGTTGAAGGATTAAAAGCTTACAAACTCAATAAACTATACGTCCTTCCCTCTGCGCAAGGCACGGGCGCAGGCAAGGCCTTATTAAATAAATGCATTGAGGTTGCAAAAGTATCTGGCTCTAGTTCCTTATTCTTACAAGTCAACAAGCTAAATACAGCTTATACCTTTTATTTAAAGCATGGCTTTATAAAAGAAGCTGAATTTAAATTCGATATTGGCAATGGCTTTTTTATGGACGACTTTGTGATGCGATTGAAGATTTAAGTATAAATACCTTTCTAGGGTATGAAGTAATTAAATCTTAGAAATCACCACTCCTTTCAAACTTAGTTGGCGGTCGCTTGAATTGATTAAAATATCAATCTTGTTTTTATATCTTTTATTCATTACATCATGAACAAACCATACGCCATTAAACTTTCCGGCATTGGTTAATATTACTTTATCACCGAAAGAAAACAATTCTTTTAAATCTCTACTAATGGCAATCACTCTATGTTTTTTTGGATTCAAACTATCTAATTTAAAACCACTCGCCGTTACTAAAGGTGTGTTATCTGTTTCAGCAGTATCTGCTTTATAGGTACTTAAAGAAACGACCTTCATTGATTTTAAAACAAAAGGATATTGCATTACAATAGCCTTTGTATTATGGTCTGGTCTTAAAATATAAAAAGACCCCACTACTATGAATAGGAATACCCCCATACCTAGATACTTATTATATTTCATAATGAAGTGTTTCATAAGTGATGGTGATTATACAATTAAATGGGTTTGTTTTACGACACCCATGATAAAAACGCTTTGTACCTGACTTATATTGTCGGCCTGACTTAATTTGTTGACGTGGAAATTGTAATAACTGTTCATATCCTCCGTCACAATCTTGAGCATAAAGTCAAATTCCCCCGAAATACTATAGCATTCCACCACATCGGGTAGCTCGTTAATTAGCTTAATAAACTGCCCTCCCGACTGCTTACTGTGCTGATTCAGAGACACATAACAAATGACCATCAACCCCTTTTTCACTTTTGTCCCATCTATTAAAGTGGCATATTGCTTAATCACCCCTCCAGCTTCTAGCCTTTTAATACGCTCATGCACCGGCGTGGTGCTCAAATGAATTTGATCAGCAATTTCTTTTACCGTGATCCTGGCATTCTCCTGCAATAGGCGTAAAATGGCTAAATCCTTCTCGTCTAAGGAGATAGATTGTTGAGGAATAGCCGAATCTACTAATGGAGCTGTGTTTTTCATATTATTTTAGCATAAATCATCATAAAAATATAAATAATTAGCCGAATATCCTAAAAATATCAAATATTTTGTCATTTTATCCTACGAAACTACCTTTGCACTCTAAATAATTAAATATGTCAGGTTTACAAAACATCGATTTTAGCCTACCTTATAAAGTAGCAGATATTTCCCTAGCAGACTGGGGACGTAAAGAGATTCGTTTAGCTGAAGCAGAAATGCCAGGTTTGATGAGTATTCGTGAAGAATATGGTCCTAGCCAACCATTAAAAGGTGCACGTATTGCTGGTTGTTTACACATGACCATCCAAACAGCTGTATTGA
>JBILIU010000109.1:0-4099 GCA_044368905.1 Sediminibacterium sp.
ACCTCTTGATGGAGAAGCAACACAATCGTGGACAAGATGGCGCAGGGATTGCAACTGTTAAACTAGATATAGAAGCAGGCAATCCTTTTTTGTATCGATTAAGAAGTAGTGCGCAGCAACCTATTGCTGATTTATTTTATAAAGTAGGCCAAGAAATACAAGAACTAGAAAAATTACAACCAGATATTACTAAGCACCCAGGTTTAATGAAAGGGCATTTGCCTTTTATGGGTGAATTGTTATTAGGACATTTAAGGTATGGTACGCAAGGCAAGAATAATGTTGAATTTTGCCATCCATTTATTAAGAGAAATTTAGTGCCAGGAAAAAACCTTGCATTAGCGGGTAATTTCAATTTGGTGAATACAGATGAATTATTCAAGCTCATCCAACATGATCCAGGTCCTTTTGAAAAACAAAGTGATTTAGCAGCGATGATGGAAGTGATTCACCACTTTTTAGTCATTGAAGAAACAAAAAATCCCAATTGTCCAAATATTACTGAGGTTTTAAAACAAGCCGTACCTATGTTTGACGGCGGCTTTACAATTGGTGGATTAGTGGGGAATGGGTATAGTTTTATCATGCGTGATGCACATGGTATTCGTCCAGCTTATTATTATATTGACGGGGAAGTGATTGTTGCTGCTAGCGAAAGAGCTGCAATACGAACCACATTTAATGTAGGAGAGAATGAAGTACATGAATTAATGCCGGGCACTGCTTTAATTATTGACGATAAGGGCGGATACACCATAGAACAAATTATTGAACCAAAAGAAAGAAGAGCATGTTCTTTTGAACGTATTTATTTTTCTAGAGGTGGTGATGAAAAAATTTATAGAGAGCGTATCGCGCTAGGACATTACTTAAGTAAAATTGTTTTAGATAGAATCGAAAAAGATTTAAAGAATACGATTTTCTCTTATATTCCAAATACTGCCGAGGTAGCTTTTTACGGATTGATAAAAGGCATGGAAGAATACTTGAATGCCATTAAAGTGGAAAGGATTTTAAGTTGGGGTAAGGATGTGGATGCAGAAAAATTAGGTGAGATGGTGAATCGAAAAATTCGCCAGGAAAAAATTGCCATCAAAGATGTTAAATTAAGAACATTCATTACCGAAGATGCGAACCGCAATGAGATGGTGCAACACGTGTACGATATCACTTATGGTACAGTGCGTAAAAATGAAGATAGCTTAGTAGTCATTGATGATAGTATTGTGAGAGGGACAACTTTAAAAGAAAGTATTGTCCGAATGCTATCCAGACTTTCACCAAAAAAAATCATTGTTGTTTCATCTGCACCCCAAATCAGGTATCCTGACTGTTATGGTATTGATATGAGTAAGATGGGCGATTTCATTGCATTTAAAGCCGCTATTGCTTTATTGAAAGAAAGAGGCATGGAGCAGATAATGAATGATGTCTATCAAAAGATCAAAGCACTTGAAGCAAAGAACGAACTTCATACAGAAAACGTAGTACGTGAATTGTATAAGCCATTTACAACAGAAGAAATTTCAGACAAAATTGCGCAACTCATCACGCCAGATAATATTCAAATCCCTGTAGAAGTGATTTATCAGACCATTGAAGGATTGCATGCATGTTGTCCAACTAATACGGGTGATTGGTACTTTACAGGTAACTACCCAACACCGGGCGGAAACAAAGTTTGTAATAAAGCATATACCAACTATATCGAAGGCAATAACCAACGAGGGTATTAATAAAAAAAGGCGCTATCAGCGCCTTTTTTTATTAAATATATTTCACTCAATAAATATATTAGAGTCGATAGCAAATTGCATTGATATTCATACCTGCGCCGACTGATGCAAAAATGACCACATCTCCTTTTTCTAAATGATGTTCAGGGTATTTCCCTTTTAGTACTAGATCGTATAATGTTGGAATCGTCGCTACAGAGCTGTTGCCTAATTCATGAATACTCATTGGCATGATATCTGAAGGAATAGCCTTTATATCATATAATTTGTACAATGCTTTAATAAAGCCTTCATCCATTTTTTCATTGGCTTGATGTAAGAAGAATTTTTTCACTTCATGTATTTCCACACCAGCCTTTTCGATACAGGCTTTCATGGCAATTGGTACATTCTTAATGGCATACTCATAGACCTTTCGGCCTTTCATTTTAATATACCTTGTGGTATCATCTGCTTCAGGATGATTTGATTTGCCTAAGTATAAATAATAAGCCTCCTCATTGCAATGACTCTGAACACTGAAGGCTAAAATACCCTGATTAGGATCATCGCTATGTTCCACAATACATGCACCTGCACCATCACTAAAAATCATACTATCTCTATCGTGTTGATCCACGACCCTGCTTAATGTCTCGGCGCCAATCACTAAACATCTTTTTGCCATGCCCGATTTAATAAAAGAATCTGCTTGAATGACACCTTGTATCCAACCTGGACATCCAAATAAAATATCATAGGCCACACAGCTAGGATTGACTATGCCTAAATGATGTTTTACTCTAGATGCAATTGCAGGAATGGCATCAGATTGTATGGTTCCGTTTTTAACGTCGCCAAAATTATGTGCAACAATAATTTGATCAATTGTTTCAGGATCTATTCCTGCAGCCTGGATGGCTAATTTAGCCGCCGCTGCAGCTAGGTCAGAAGTATTGACATCCACATCCGCATACCTTCTTTCAATGATACCTGTGATCCCTTTAAATTTTTCAACAATTTCTTGGTTAGGAGTTTTGATCAATTCACTTTGCTCATCATAAAATGTATTTTCAACAAAATCTTGATTGGACTTAATATGGTGTGGTATAATACTACCTGTGCCGGTTATAATGGTTGCCATAGGGGGTAATTAATGTTTATAAGCTAGATCCCAATTACCCTAAGTTAAGTAATTTAGATATATTTATCGCCTTTGTTCCGCTTTACTTCGGCTACATATTCTTTAATGGATTGTTCTTTGTCTCTACTACAAATTAATAAAACATCCTTTGTATCAATTACAATAAAGTCATCCAATCCCTGAACTAACACTAGTTTGTCTTTTGGTGAATTGATCATACATTTTGTCGCATCAATCACAATCACATTATCAGATGCTACAGCATTCCCTAAATAATCCTTCTCCATATTCTCATAGGCACTATTCCATGTACCTAAGTCGCTCCATCCAAATGAGGCTGGCATTACATATACGTTATTCGCTTTTTCCATGATGGCGATGTCAATAGAAATATTAGTGCAAAGTGGATAGATTCTTTGAATTGCACCGTTTTCCTGTGGTGTATTAAAATGTTGCTTCTCTTGATCGAATAACTCATACATTTCTGGCTGGTACTTTTCGAAAGCAGTTAAGATATTACTAATTTTCCAAGCAAAAATACCTGCGTTCCATAAAAAATCACCACTTGCTAAAAAGGATTTAGCAATTTCTAAATCTGGTTTTTCGGTAAAGGTTTTTACTTTGTATACATCCTTAGCTACTTCTAGTCCTTCATATTGGATATAACCATAGCCCGTGTTTGGGTGTGTAGGCTGAATCCCTAATGTGGCAAGTGCTTTTATATTATCAACAAAGGCTAAAGCTTGTAATGCAATAGATTGAAAACGTTCCTCTTCTAAAATTAAATGGTCACTTGGCGCCACGATACATTTTGCATCAGGATTCATCTGCGCCAATTTAAATGAGATATAGGCAATACAAGGCGCTGTATTTTTTTTGCTAGGTTCTGCTAAAATATTTTCAACAGGTAGTTTTGGTAATTGTTGTTTTACAATGTCAACATACTCTTCGGATGTAACAATAAATATATTTTCAGCAGGAATAAATTTAGCATAACGTTCATAGGTCCATTGCACCAATGTCTTACCTGTATTCAATACATCTAAAAATTGTTTAGGGAGCGCGGTCCTACTCATTGGCCAAAAACGACTTCCAATACCTCCAGCCATAATAGCTACATAGTGATTTTTGTTTTGCATAGATATGTTTTATAAAATCCCCTCTTTCATTAAATCGTGCATATGAATCATTCCTTTATACTGACCTTGGTCGGCCACAATCAATTGACTAATATCATGCG
>JBILIU010000110.1:0-4081 GCA_044368905.1 Sediminibacterium sp.
CTTTTGCCGGAAACTGCTAAATTAAATGGCAATATCAATCATAGTGTTTGTAGATGGTGTTATAGTGATTTGAGTTTGGAGGATTTGTGTAAGGAAGTAAAACGCATCGGATTCAATGCGATTGATTTATTGAAACCAAGCGAGTGGGAGACCGTAAAAAAATACGGGATCGACTGTTCCATGTGTTATACTGCTGGTGAAACAAGTTTAACAAAAGGCTGGAACAATCCTACGCACCATCCATGGTTGATCAAAGATTACCTGGAAGCAATTCCATTAGTGGCAGCTGCAGGGTATAAAAATTTAATTTGTTTTTCGGGGAATAGAAATGGGATGGATGACGCTACAGGATTGAAAAATTGCGTTGAGGGATTAAAACAAATCATGCCATTGGCCGAAGCGAAAGGGGTAACCATTCATATTGAATTATTCAATTCAAAAGTAGACCACAAAGATTATATGGGTGATAAATCTGCATGGGGTATTGAACTATGTAAACAACTAGGTTCTCCTAATTTCAAAATATTATTTGACATCTATCATATGCAAATAGATGAAGGAGATATCATTCGTTCCATTCAAGATAGTCATGCTTATTTTGGTCACTACCACACAGCGGGTGTGCCAGGTAGACATGAATTAGATGATCGTCAGGAATTAAATTATCCTGCCATCATGCGTGCGATCAAAGCCACTGGATACAAGGGTTATGTAGCACATGAGTTCATTGCAACGAACCCAGATAAAATTAGTTCACTCAAGCAAGCAGTTACTGTTTGCGATATTTAAATATTGCTTTTAAAACAAATCATAATAACTCATAAATTTTTTTACAATGGCCGAACAACAGTATGATGCAATCGTAGTAGGTTCTGGAATCAGTGGAGGATGGGCTGCAAAAGAGCTTACTGAAAAAGGACTTAAAGTCTTAATGTTAGAGCGTGGAAGAAACATCGAACACATCAAAGATTATGTGAACGCAGACAAAGAAGCATGGGATCATCCACATAGAGGTGGTAGAACACAACAGATGATCGAAGATTATCCTGTGTTAAAACGTGATTATCCATTGAACGAAACGAATCTAGACTACTGGTGTTCTGACAAGGACCATCCTTATACCGAAACAAAACGTTTTGATTGGTTTAGAGGATACCATGTAGGTGGACGTTCTTTAATGTGGGGTCGTCAATCTTACCGTTGGGCAGATTCGGATTTTGATGCGAATGCAAAAGACGGTATTGCTGTCGATTGGCCAGTGCGTTACAAAGACATTGCACCATGGTACGATTATGTAGAAAAATTTGCAGGTATTTCTGGAAACAGAGATGGCATTGATTTATTACCTGATGGTCAGTTCTTGCCTCCAATGGATTTAACATGTGTGGAGAAAGATGTAGCTGCAAGAATTAAAGAAATATACAAAGGAAGCCGTCATTTAATCATTGGCCGTACGGCTAATATTACGGTGCCACATGAAGGTCGTCCAGGGTGTCAGTTCAGAAATAAATGTTGGTTGGGTTGTCAGTTTGGTGGCTATTTCAGTACACAATCTTCTACTTTACCAGCTGCAGTAGCAACAGGCAATTTAACTTTAAGACCTTTTTCTATTGTGACAGAAATCAAATATGATAAAGATAAAAAGCGTGCGACTGGCGTAACTGTTTTGGATGCAGAGACGAACAAAACAATTGAGTACAAAGCGAAAATTATTTTTGTGAATGCCTCTACTTTAAATAGTACTTGGCTCTTGATGAACTCTGCTACTGATGTTTGGGAAGGGGGATTGGGAAGTAGCAGTGGTGCTTTAGGTAAATACTTAATGGACCACCATTTAGGGAATCGTGCTGGCGGAACCATCGAAGGCTACGAAGACAAATACACTTTTGGTCGACGTGCCAATGGATTCTATATCCCAAGATTCAGAAACCTTGGGGATGAAAAACGTGATTATATCAGAGGTTTTGGTTACCAAGGTGGCGCCAACAGAGCTGGATGGGGTCATGATGTGGCCGAAGTAAGCATTGGTGGAAAATATAAAGATGCATTGACTGAACCAGGTGGATGGTCTATTGGTATGATGGGCTTTGGTGAAATGTTACCAGATGAAACAAACAAAGTGACTTTGGATAAAACGAAGAAAGATAAGTGGGGCTTGAATGTCTTGAACATTGATTGCGAGTTGAAAGACAATGAAATTAAAATGCGTAAAGACATTCTAGAAGACGCAAAAGAAATGTTAGAGCGCGCAGGTGCTAAGAATGTAGAAGGATTTGAAGGAGATGGTACACCAGGTAGAGGTATCCATGAAATGGGTACAGCACGTATGGGTAGAGATCCTAAAACTTCTGTATTGAATGGCAATAACCAAGTATGGGATGCACCGAATGTATTTGTGACAGATGGCTCTTTCATGACAAGTGCGAACTGCGTAAACCCTTCATTGACTTATATGGCATTCACTGCTAGAGCGGTAGACTTTGCTGTATCAGAATTGAAAAAAGGAAACTTATAATTTAATTTTTAAAAAATATTTTATGATAAACAGAAGAGAAGCCCTTTCAAGAGTTGCCATCATCATGGGTGGAACAGTGTTAGGAGCAGAAGCTTTCTTGACAGGTTGTAAAACCAATACCAAGGGTGTGACTTTCTCCCAAGCAGATGTTGATTTTTTAAATGAAGTAGGAGAGACTATTTTGCCTGCAACCGATACGCCAGGCGCAAAAGCGGCCAATGTAGGCGCTTTCATGCAAATTATGGTGAGTGATTGTTATGAAGCAAAAGACCAAGCAATTTTCATGCAGGGCATGGCCGAATTGAATGCTGCTTCTAAAAAACACCACAACAAAACCTTCATGGAATCTACCCCAGAAGAGCGTACTGCTTTTTTAACGGAGTTAGATAAAGAAGCGAAGGAGTACCAAAAAAATAAAAAACAAGAAGACCCTACGCATTACTTTACCATGATGAAGCAAATGACTTTATCCGGTTTGTTCACTTCTAAAATTGGTGCAACAGAAGTATTGAGGTATGTAGCTGTTCCTGGTAAGTTTGAAGGTTGTGTACCTTATACTAAAGGAGAGAAAGCTTGGGCTACTTCATAGTAGATTTAAGATATTGAGTGCGCCTCCAGAAGGAGGCGCACTTTTTTATAATTATTCATTCGGTTTTTAATTTTAATTTATGTCAAATTCAAGAAGAAGTTTTCTACGCGGTGCCGCCTTAACAGGTGTTGCATTGTCAATGCCATTTAAAAACGAGTTAATGGCGATGGCGTCAAAGTCTAATCCATTTGGTATTCAATTGTGGTCAGTGAAACAAGCATTGGCAAAAGATCCACTTGCAGTTTTAAAACAAATTGCTGCGAATGGCTACAAAAAAGTTGAAAGCTTTGAAGGACCTAAAGGCATGTTTTGGGGTATGAAAAATACGGAGTTCAAAAAACTGATGGATGATTTAGGAATGAATATAGTTTCGACTCATTGTAATGATACTGGTAATTTGAAATCTTTTGAATTAAAGGCTGCAGCGGCAGGTGAAATTGGTTTGAAGTATATCATCTGTGCTTTTAAAGGGCCACAAAAATCACTTGATAATTTTAAGCAATTTGCCGACGAATTTAATGCATGTGGCGAAATTGCAAAAAAACATGGTCTTCGTTTTGCTTACCATAATCATGATTATTCTTTCAAAGCGATGGATGGAATTGTTCCTCAAGATTTAATGATGAAAAATACCGATCCTGCTATCGTGGATTTTGAAATGGATATGTATTGGACAGCAGCTGCAAGCGTGGATCCTGTTGCATACATGGATCAGTTTCCTAATCGTTTTAAATTAGTGCATGTAAAAGATATGATGAAGACGGCTACAGGTCATGAATCATGTGTGATTGGGAAAGGCATTATTGATTATAAAAATTTATTACCTAAGGTTGCAAAACGTGGTGTAGTGCATATGATTGTGGAACAAGAAGCTTATACTGGTACGAATGAATTAGATGCTGCAAGAGATGATGCTGCTTATGTTAAAACATTGAATTGGTAAGGATACCAAGGTTGCTATAAAAAAAGGGACACGA
>JBILIU010000111.1:0-4046 GCA_044368905.1 Sediminibacterium sp.
CGCATGATATTAGTCAATTGATTGTGGCCGACCAAGGTCAGTATAAAGGAATGATTCATATGCACGATTTAATGAAAGAGGGGATTTTATAAAACATATCTATGCAAAACAAAAATCACTATGTAGCCATTATGGCTGGAGGTATTGGAAGTCGATTTTGGCCAATGAGTAGGACCGCGCTCCCTAAACAATTTTTAGATGTATTGAATACGGGCAAGACATTGGTACAATGGACTTATGAACGTTATGCAAAATTTATTCCTACAGAAAATATTTTTATTGTTACATCCGAAGAGTATGTTGACATTGTGAAAACACAATTGCCGATGCTACCCATTGAAAATATTTTAGCAGAGCCTAGCAAAAAAAATACAGCACCTTGTATTGCCTATATTTCCTTTAAATTGGCGCAGATGAATCCTGATGCAAAATGTATCGTTGCGCCAAGTGACCATTTGATTTTAGAAGAAGATCGTTTTCAATCTATTGCATTACAAGCGTTAGACTTTGTAGATAATATAAAAGCACTTGCCACTTTAGGGATTCAGCCTACACACCCGAACACGGGCTATGGTTATATCCAATATGAAGGACTAGAAGTGGCTAAGGATGTATACAAAGTAAAAACCTTTACCGAAAAACCAGATTTAGAAATTGCTAAATCCTTTTTAGCAAGTGGTGATTTTTTATGGAACGCAGGTATTTTTGCTTGGAAAATTAGTAATATCTTAACTGCTTTCGAAAAGTACCAGCCAGAAATGTTTGAATTGTTTGATCAAGAGAAGTTACATTTTAACACACCTGCCGAAAATGCCGCTATTCAAAGAATCTATCCACTGTGTACAAATATTTCTATTGACATCGCGATCATGGAGAAGGCCAATAACGTATATGTAATGCCAGCCTCCTTTGGATGGAGTGATCTAGGTACATGGAATAGTGCTTATGAGAATATGGAGAAAGATTATTTAGGCAATGCTGTTGCTTCTGATAATGTGATTGTGATTGATGCAACAAAATGTATGATTAATTCACCAAAAGACAAACTAGTGTTAGTTCAGGGATTAGATGACTTTATTGTGATAGATACAAAAGATGTTTTATTGATTTGTAGTAGAGATAAAGAACAATCCATTAAGGAATATGTAGCTGAAGTAAAGAGGAACAAAGGCGATAAATATATCTAAATTGCCTAACTTAGAGTGGTTGGGATTTTGCTAATCAAAAAATTACCCCCTCTATGGCAACCATTATAACCGGCACAGGTAGTATTATACCACACCATATAAAGTCTAATCAAGATTTTGTTGAAAATACTTTTTATGATGAGCAAAGTGAATTGATTAAAACCCCTAACCAAGAAATTGTTGAAAAATTTAAAGGGATCACAGGCATCATGGAAAGAAGGTATGCGGATGTGCATGTTAACACTTCTGACCTAGCTGCCGCCGCGGCTAAATTAGCGATCCAGGCTGCAGGAATAGATCCTGAAACAATTGATCAAATTATTGTAGCACATAATTTTGGAGACGTACAAAATGGAACCATTCAATCAGATGCCATACCTGCAATTGCATCTAGAGTAAAGCATCATTTAGGTATTGTCAATCCTAACTGTGTAGCGTACGATATATTATTTGGCTGTCCTGGTTGGATACAAGGTGTCATTCAAGCAGATTCTTTTATTAAATCTGGTATGGCAAAAAGATGTTTAGTGATTGGGGCAGAGACACTAAGCAGGGTCATAGACCAGCACGACAGAGATAGTATGATTTTTAGCGATGGCGCAGGTGCTTGTATTATAGAACACAGCGAAGATCCTAATCAGGGTATTTTAGCCTTTAGTGTTCAAAGCCATTGCAATGAAGAAGCCTATTATTTATACCTAGGAAAATCTAATCATCCAGATGCAGATGATGCAACAAGGTATATAAAAATGAAAGGCCGAAAAGTCTATGAGTATGCCATTAAGAATGTGCCAATTGCAATGAAAGCCTGTATCGAAAAGGCTGGAGTTGAAATACATGAAGTAAAAAAATTCTTCCTACATCAAGCCAACGAAAAAATGGATGAAGGTTTTATTAAAGCATTGTATAAATTATATGATATCAAGGCTATTCCTGCAGATATCATGCCAATGAGCATTCATGAATTAGGCAATAGTTCTGTAGCAACCATCCCAACCTTATATGATCTAGTACTTAAAGGAAAATACCCGCAACATCATTTAGAAAAAGGCGATGTGGTGATTTTTGCATCAGTTGGAGCCGGAATGAATATCAACGCAATTTGTTATCGTTTATAATTAAATTAATACCCTCGTTGGTTATTGCCTTCGATATAGTTGGTATATGCTTTATTACAAACTTTGTTGCCGCCCGGTGTAGGATAGTTACCAGTGAAATACCAATCACCCGTATTGGTAGGGCAACATGCATGCAATCCTTCAATGGTCTGATAAATCACTTCTACAGGGATTTGAATATTATCTGGCGTGATTAATTGTGCAATTTTATCTGAAATTTCTTCAGTTGTAAAAGGCTTATACAATTCACGTACTACGTTTTCTGTATGTAGTTCGTTCTTTGCTTCAAGTGCTTTGATCTTTTGATAGACATCATTCATTATCTGCTCCATGCCTCTTTCTTTCAATAAGGCAATTGCAGCTTTAAATGCAATAAAATCGCCCATCTTACTCATGTCGATACCATAACAATCAGGATACCTGATTTGGGGTGCAGATGAAACAACAATGATCTTTTTTGGCGAAAGTCTGGATAGCATTCTAACGATACTTTCTTTTAAAGTCGTCCCTCTAACAATACTATCATCTATGACCACCAAGCTATCTTCATTTTTACGCACCGTGCCATAAGTGATATCATACACGTGCTGCACCATTTCGTTTCTATTAGAATCCTCCGTAATAAAGGTTCTTAATTTGACATCTTTGATAGCGATTTTTTCCTGGCGAATTTTTCGATTCACCATCTCACCTAATTTTTCCGCGTCCACATCCTTGCCCCAACTTAAAATACGTTCTACTTTAATGGCATTCAGATACTCTTCCATGCCTTTTATCAAACCGTAAAATGCTACTTCTGCCGTGTTTGGAATATAAGAGAAGATGGTATTCTTTAAATCTTTTTCAATTCTATCTAAAACAATTTTACTTAAATAATGCCCAAGTGCGATACGCTCTCTATAAATCTTTTCATCCCCACCTCTAGAAAAATAAATACGCTCAAAAGAACAAGCCCTTCTTTCTTTTGGTGCAATAATTTGTTCTATAGTGTATCCGCCCTTGTCGTCTACAATCAATGCATTGCCTGGCATTAATTCAAGCACTTCATTCTCTCCTACATTAAATGCGGTACGTATCGCAGCTCTTTCGCTAGCAGCTACTATCACTTCGCCATCAATATAATAATATGCAGGGCGAATGCCATGTGCATCACGCATGATAAAACTATACCCATTACCAATTAATCCGCCAATCGTAAAACCGCCATCAAACATTGGAACTGCTTGCTTTAACACTTCCGCAATATTTGGATGATTGGGGTTTTTTGTTTCTTCTTTTACCAAAAAGTGGTGGATCACTTCCATCATTGCCGCTAAGTCACTTTGTTTTTCAAAAGGACCTGGATCGTGTTGGATGAGCTTGAATAATTCATCTGTATTCACCAAATTGAAATTACCTGCTAATGCAAGATTCTTTGCTGGTGCTAAATTTTTCTTAATAAATGGATGGCAAAATTCAACATTGTTTTTGCCTTGTGTACCATACCTTAAATGCCCTAGTAATAATTCCCCCATGAAAGGCAAATGCCCTTTCATTAAACCAGGATGTTTGGTAATATCTGGTTGTAATTTTTCAAGTTCTTGTATTTCTTGGCCTACTTTATAAAAAATATCTGCAATAGGTTGCTGCGCACTACTTCTTAATCGATACAAAAAAGGATTGCCTGCTTCTATATCTAGTTTAACAGTTGCAATCCCTGCGCCATCTTGTCCACGATTGTGTTGCTTCTCCATCAAGAGGT
>JBILIU010000002.1:0-52876 GCA_044368905.1 Sediminibacterium sp.
TCAGAGTCATAAAATCTTTTGTGCAGGAAAAAGCGATGTTGGGATTCTTTAAAACCAATAGTGAATTGTACCGTAAGAATGCAGTTGCCTTGGCGAAAGTGGAAGCTTTTTATACGCCTACCATGGCGTTGATGATTGGACTGAGTACTTTATTGACTATTTATTTAGGCGGATTGCAAGCCATTAAAGACCCAAGTCAGATTGGAACGATTGTAGAGTTTGTCATTTATATCAATATGTTGACTTTCCCAGTGAGTGCAATTGGATGGACAGCAAGTATGATTCAAAGAGCTGCTGCTTCACAAAAAAGATTGAATGAATTTTTATCCATTGAACCAACCATTCAAAATAAGGGCACTAAAAAAATAGAGCAAATAAAAGGAGCTATACAATTTAAAGATGTGGATTTTATCTATCCTCATTCTGGCATAAAGGCACTGAATAATTTTACATTAAATATACAAGCTGGGCAGAAAGTATTGATCCTTGGAAAAACGGGTTCTGGAAAATCTTCCATTGCACAAGTTTTGAATAGAATGTACCATGTAAATAAAGGAGAAGTTTTAGTAGATGGTCAACCAATTGAAATGATAAATACTTTGTCATTAAGAAAACGTATTGGCTATGTGCAACAGGATGTATTTTTATTTAGTGATTCAATTAAAAATAATATTCAGTTTGGAGTAATTTCTTCTGACGAAACCATCAAATCGGCAGCGAAGTCGGCACATATTTTAAATGAAATCGAACAATTACCAGCAGGATTCGAGACGATGGTGGGGGAGCGCGGTACCACATTAAGCGGGGGGCAAAAGCAAAGAATATCCATTGCCAGGGCATTAATTAAAGCACCAGATTTATTCATTTTCGACGATTGTTTGAGTGCGGTGGATGCCAATACCGAAAAAACAATATTGTCGAATCTGAGTCGTCTTATGCAAGATAAAACGGCCTTATTTATCACACACCGCATCTTTTTTAATTTTCATTTTGACCATATTATTTATATAGAAAATGGTCGTATTGCTGAATCAGGTACACACGAAAGTTTGTTAGCAAAACAGGGCTTATATGCCGAATTGTATCAAACTCAATTGAGCCAAAACCAAGAATAGTAACGGTTTAATGGGTTTTTTTGAATTTTCATTTAAAATTTCAAATTTTCATAAAGATTTTATATTTTAGCTATAGATTTTTCTTAACTAAAATTGATATTGTGGAATACGAAAACAACG
This sequence comes from Sediminibacterium sp., assembly GCA_044368905.1. Taxonomy (GTDB): domain Bacteria; phylum Bacteroidota; class Bacteroidia; order Chitinophagales; family Chitinophagaceae; genus Sediminibacterium. Next base: position 1,236 of record JBILIU010000002.1, read on the forward strand.
ACAAAAAGATTGAAAGTGTATTTAGTTCAAAAATTCGTGCAGGAAAAAGAAGAACTTATTTCTTTGATGTAAGAGCTACTAAGGGCAATGATTATTTTTTAACCATTACAGAAAGCAGAAAACGTTTTGACGACAATGGATATGATCGTTCTAAAATTTTCTTGTACAAAGAGGATTTTAATAAATTTTTAAAAGCGTTGACCGAATCTTTGGATTATGTGAAAACAGAATTGATGCCTGACTTTGATTTTGATGCATTCAATCATGAGTTTGATCCAGAAAATCCACCACAGTATCCAAATACTTATCCTGCAGCTACCGAACCATTAGTTGAAGCAGTGCATCATTCAGTTCTACCTGAAACACCAGCACCAGCATCAACGCCTGAAGTTATTGAACCAACAATTGAACCAACAATTACGCCTGAAACTAGTGGCGATAATTTAAGTGAAGAGGAAGTAGATAAATGGTAAGAGATAAGTGGTAAGAGTTAAGGGGTAAGATCAACTTGAATGTATAAAAAACTACAAAGTTTTTAGCATCCAGATACCACATCCATCATGACCAGAATTGCCCAATGATTTTGTCAATCTATTGTAGCCCAATTTCTCATACATCGTAACCGCATTTGACAGTTCAGGCATTGTTTCAAGGTACACTTGCATATATCCATTTTCTTTTGCCCAAGCCATTGCTTTAAGCATCAATGCTTTTCCTAAACCTGTGCCTCTTGCTGTGGGTGCTAAATATAATTTTACCAATTCACAAGTGCCATCTGGTAAGCCTTCGGTGGGGAAAATACCACATCCTCCAACCAGGGTTCCTTCCATTTCCGCTATATAATAAATGGATCCTGTAGTTTGAAACAATTCAAATAAATGATCTGTGGTTGGATCATAATACACAGTCCCTGGTTTGTTGGCGCCAAATTCTGTTAAGGCAGCACGAATCACCGCAGCCAAAGCAACATTGTCTCTTGATTCAATCAATCTTATGCTTTCCATTGCTTGTATTGATTGATTAATCCATTGGTCGAGCTATCGTGTTCAGATACTGGATCGTTATTGCTTAATTCAGGTAGGATTTGATTGGCCAATTGTTTACCTAATTCAACACCCCATTGGTCAAAACTATAAATGTTCCAAATTACACCCTGTGTAAAAATCTTTTGCTCGTATAGGACAATTAAGAATCCTAATGTATTTGGAGTAATTTTTTCAATCAAGAAGGAATTGGTTGGTTTGTTACCAGCAAAAACTTTGAATGGTGCTAAGGATTCAATTTCAGCTTCTGATTTGCCAGCTGCTTTTAATTCTTCTTTCACTGTTTTTTCAGACTTACCATTGAGTAATGCTTCGGTTTGTGCAAAATAATTACTCAATAATTTATCATGATGATCGCCAATTGGATTATGGCTTTTTGCTGGTGCAATAAAATCACAAGGAATGACTAAAGTACCTTGATGGATCAATTGATAAAAAGCATGTTGTCCATTGGTGCCTGGTTCTCCCCAAATTACTGGGCCAGTTGCATAATTTACAGTGGTGCCATTACGGTCTACATATTTACCATTGCTCTCCATATTACCTTGTTGGAAATAGGCGGCAAATCGGTGTAAGTATTGGTCATAAGGAAGGATGGCTTCGCTCTGAGCGCCAAAAAAATTGGTATACCAAATACCTAATAAGGCCATGATCACTGGCATGTTTTTTTCGAAAGGCGTTGTTTTAAAATGTACATCAGCTTCGTGTGCACCTTTTAATAAATCCTCAAAATTGTTATACCCAATGGTCAATGCAATGGACATTCCTATCGCACTCCATAAAGAATATCGACCACCAACCCAGTCCCAGAATTCAAACATATTTTGACTATCAATACCAAATGCATTCACTAATTTTTCATTGGTACTTAAAGCTATAAAATGCGTTGCGATATGTGTTTCTTCCTTTGCGTGCTCTAAAAACCAAGTTCTTGCCGTATGGGCATTGGTCATGGTTTCCTGTGTAGTGAATGTTTTTGAAGCAATTAAAAACAAAGTTTCTTCTGCGTTTACTTTTTTTAAAGTTTCAGCGATATGCGTTCCATCTACATTACTTACAAAATAAGTTTGTATCCCATCTACCCAATATGGTTTCAAAGCTTCGGTCACCATCACTGGCCCTAAATCACTTCCACCAATACCAATATTCACAATAGTGGTAATTTTTTTTCCTGTAAATCCTTTGTGCTCGCCCTGGTGAATTTTGTTACAAAATGTTTTCATTTGTTGTAACACTTTCTGAATGCTTGGCATCACATCTTTTCCATCTAATACAACAGGTTGACCGCTGATATTTCTTAATGCAGAATGCAACACAGCCCTATTTTCTGTTTCATTGATTGCTTTTCCAGAAAACTGTGCTTCAATGGCTTTATCTAGTCCACACTCTTTTGCTAATTGAAAAAGCAGTTGAAGGGTTTTTTCAGAAATAATATTCTTTGAATAATCAAATAGTACACCTTCTTTTTTGATTGAATACGTTTCAAATCTATTCGGGTCTGCTGCAAACAAATCTTTCATTTGTTTCCTGTTCATCTCTTCTTCAAAATGTTTCTTCAACACAAACCAGGCTTGTGTGGTGGTTGGATTAATTCTTTCTAACATAATTATTTATCTATTCTTTACGACTTAATTTTTTGAATGGTTTCAATTGTTTTAGCTAAAGCTTCTGGGGAGATGTCAAGGTGTAAAACGAATCTGACTTGAGTAGGGGTCATCACATAGGCCAATATATCTTGTTCCTTGAGTGCTTGAACAAATGCAGCAGGTGTATATGCACCCGTCATGACTGCTATGACAATATTGGTTTCAACTGGTAAAACATGATCAACAAATGATTTTGCTTCTAAAGCTTCTTTTAATGCAATGGCATGTAAATGATCTTCTGCCAAACGCGCCACATGATTTTCAATGGCGTAAATTCCGGCTGCTGCTAAATAGCCTGCTTGACGCATTCCACCTCCAAAAACCTTTCTCCATCTTCTTGCTTTTTTAATAAAAGGAGTTGAGCCCACTAAAACACTTCCCACTGGAGCGCCTAATCCTTTACTTAAACAGATAGACACAGAATCAAAGACCTTACCATAATCAGCAGCATTTTCTTTTTTGTGAACAATGGCATTGAAAACACGCGCGCCGTCTAAATGGAGTGCCAATTGATTGGCCTTGGCTACTTTTTGAATTTCGTAAAAAGTATTAAAATCATAACAAGCACCTCCACCTCGGTTACTGGTATTTTCAAGGCTGACCAAACTAGTAATTGGCTTATGCACATCTATTGGGTTGATCGCTGCTTGAATTTGGGCTGCACCTAATAGGCCTCGGTCTCCATGTAAAAGGCGGACAGAACAACCAGAATTAAAGGCGATGCCACCACCTTCGTATTGGTAAATATGGGAAATCTCGTCACAAATCACTTCGTCTCCTGCTTGTGTATGGGTTTTGATGGCCAATTGATTGGTCATAGTCCCACTAGGGCAGAACAATCCAGCTTCAAACCCAAACATTTTGGCCGTTTTTTCCTCCAAACTGTTGATACTTGGGTCTTCTCCAAACACATCATCTCCAACAGGCGCCGCTTGCATATAAGCTAACATGGCTGGAGTAGGCTTAGTGACGGTATCTGATCTATAATCTATCATGCAACGAAGATAAATCCGGGAGGTCGATAAAAGGTAAAAAAGACCATTTTGGGTATAAATATTTCTAAAATGTGAAATTGAGGGCTATTCTAGGCTTTATTTGTATTATTGACTCCAAAAACTTAACTTTGCAGACTCCCGCAAGGGATATACTATTTTGGACTTTCCATCGTTATACTTATAAATAAATTCTTTGCATGAGGCAGCTTAAAATTGCTACACAGATTACCAACAGAGATTCTCAAGCGGTTGAAAAATATTTACAGGAGATTTCTAAAATCTCTATGATTAATCCCGAAGAAGAGACCACGCTCGCTCAACGTATTAAAATGGGTGACCAACGCGCTTTAGACAAGTTGGTTCAAGCCAATTTGCGTTTCGTTGTATCTGTGGCAAAACAATACCAACACCAAGGTTTATCCTTGAGTGATTTAATTAACGAAGGAAATTTAGGTTTGATCAAAGCTGCTCAGCGTTTTGATGAGACAAAAGGTTTCAAATTCATTTCTTATGCGGTATGGTGGATTCGTCAATCTATTTTACAAGCTTTAGCAGAACAAGGTCGTTTGGTGCGTTTACCACAGAACAAAATAGGTACTTACAACAAAGCGAACAAAGCATATATGGCATTCGAACAAGAGCATGAGCGTGAGCCTTCAACAGAGGAGCTAGCAGGTATCTTGGAGATGTCAGAAACTGAAATCAATAATATTTTCCAATCAAATACACGCCATACTTCATTGGATGCACCTGTTCATGAAGCAGAAGATGTAGCCATGGGTGATTTATTAGAAGGTGGATCAGATACAGACGAAGATGTGATGAAGGATTCTTTAAGAGAAGAAATCAAAAGAGTCTTGAAGTCTTTAAGTCCGAGAGAAGCGGAGATTGTGAATGCCTATTTTGGTTTAGATGGCGAAAATGGTGTTACGATCGAGCAAATTGGTATCAAATACGATTTAACTAAAGAACGTATTAGACAAATTAAAGAACGTGCCATTAAACGTTTACAAAAAGCACGATACAGCAATGCATTGAAAGCTTATTTGGGCTAATAAAAAATTAACAATATCATAAACGCCCCAACGATCTTAAAGATTTGTCGGGGTTTTTTTTTCAGCTACATTGTAGCAACAAAAAAGGATTATGGAAACAGAAAAAGTAGACATCTTAATTATTGGATCAGGACCAGCTGGTTATACTGCTGCAATTTATGCAGCTAGAGCAAACATGAAACCTTTATTGTACCAAGGTATTCAACCAGGTGGACAATTAACCATTACGACAGAGGTAGAAAACTATCCTGGTTTCCCAGATGGCATTCAAGGCCCAGAGATGATGGTGAATTTTGAGAAACAAGCTGCAAGAATGGGTACCGATATCCGTTATGGCTTAGCAACGAAAGTGGACTTTAGCAGTTACCCACATAAGATATGGATAGACGATGAAAAAATCATCGAAGCAGGTGCGGTGATTATTTCTACTGGTGCTAGTGCAAAATGGTTAGGTATTCCAAGTGAAGAAAGATTGAATGGATTTGGCGTGAGTGCATGTGCTGTTTGTGATGGATTCTTCTTTAAAGGAAAAGATGTGGCGATTGTTGGTGCGGGTGATACAGCAGCTGAGGAAGCACATTATTTATCAAAAATGTGTACGACGGTGCATATGATTGTGAGAAAAGATCAAATGCGTGCAAGTAAAGTCATGCAAGATAGAGTGTTGAATACACCAAATATTGTGGTGCATTTTAATTCCGAAACAGATGAAATTTTGGGAGACAAAAAAGTAGAAGGTGTGCGTATCAAAAACAATAAAACCAATACCATGGAAGAAATTCCAGTGAGTGCGTTTTTTGTGGCGATTGGACATAATCCAAACAGTGGTATTTTTAAAGACTTTTTAAAGATGGATGAAACAGGCTATATCTTAACAGAACCTGGTACCACTAAAACAAATATTGAAGGCGTATTTGCAGCAGGTGATGTGCAAGATAAAAATTATCGTCAAGCGGTAACTGCAGCAGGTAGTGGTTGTATGGCAGCATTAGATGCGGAGCGTTTCTTAACAGCGAAGGGTCATTAATTAAATCTTTACTATGCACATTTATTTAAATGATTTAATTTTCAATGGTTTTCATGGAGTCTATCCTGCAGAAAAAAAAATTGGAAATACATTTAAAGTAGATTTGCGTATTCAATTGACACCTGTTACCAAAACAATCGAAAAATTAGAACAAACCATTGACTATGTGCAAGTGTATGCCTTGATTCAAAAAATCATGGCAGTTCCTACTCCATTACTTGAAACGATTGTAACCAATATTGCTGATCAAATTTTAGCAGCACATCCTTTGGCTGAATCTGTGTATGTGAAAATCACAAAACAGCAATTGTCTGTAGCTTATTTTGAAGGGACTACTGCCGTTGATATTGAACGTAGTAGGTCAAATTATTCCAAATCAACTTCGTCTATATAGTCTAGATAGATTTAAATTTTCTTATTCTTCCAACGCATTGTCCTGATGTAGAAATAGGAAGGAATCAATAAACTCAACCAATAGATCACCTCACTAAACCATCCATAAGTGATAGGCATCTGGTAATATTCTAGTACTAGATAGTTGTAGATAATATAGATTACAATGGCTACAAATTCAATCATTAGAGTCACTTTAGATTGTCCTGTACCGGTCACAGCACTTAACCAAATGGTTGAAGCGGACATCAAAAGCAATGCAACAGAAACGATTCTTAATACCGGAATCCCTTCTGTTAAAAAGCCGTCCCCTTGTCCATAGATGGAAAGAAATTGAGCGGCAAATACATTAATCATAATGGCTACAATGAAAGCAAAACCAAAACTCCAGCGCATGATTTTATGAATGAGTTCAACCACTTTGTCTTGTAAATCTTGTCCAATGATATTGCTCACCATGGTGGTGGTGGTGGCTGCAAATGCCCAGGTAAAACAACCAAAAAAGCCAAATATATTGCGCATGGCATTGGAGACTGCAAGGGATTGTTCTCCTCTATGTTCTATTAAAATATAAAAGAATTCCCAGCTAATAATGCTAATCATGTACTGCATCATTAATGGAGAAGATTGCACCACAATGAGTTTTACATAATCCATTTTGAGTTCAAGCTTTTTGAATAAATCAAATCTTGCCCCAATCTTTTGATAATGAATCACAAGGTAAATCACAAGCAAGCCCATGATCTCTGCAATGATAGAAGCATAAGCTGCACCATTTAATCCCATTGCGGTAAATCCAAAATGTCCAAAGATCAAACTGTAATCAAAAAAGATATTGAACAAAGCTTCAGTGGCTGTACCAATGATTAAGAATTTACTTTGATTGGTGCCTACTAATAAGGCATTACGCATTTGGTAGATGAATAAAAAGGGGAGGCCCCAAATACGTATTTTAAGAAATTCAATGACTGTATTAGCTCTTTCGGAATCTATTAATAAAGCATGAAATATAGTGGGCGCTATAAAGTAAGTAAAACCAATACCAACAATAGACAAAAAGATAGATATAATGACCCCTTGATTAAATAAGACACCAATCTCATCTACTCGGTTTTCCCCTGCACGTCTCGAAATAAGTGCTTGTAATCCATTATTAAGCCCTTGTCCCATCACGCCAAAAATCAAATAATAGACTCCTGTAATACCTCCAATAGCGAGCGCTTGCTTGCTTAAAGCACCTAAAAAGATATTGTTAATGATAAAGTTAAACTGAGGTACCAAGATAGCCAACGCGATAGGGACAGAGATCGTCAGTATTTGTTTACTACTTATATTGACCTGTAAGGATGGGGTCGATGCTGGTTGACTCATATAAATACAAATCTACAAATAGTTTTAGCAATACATAGCCTCTTTTTTTTGTATCATTGCAGTAGAAATTGATTATGAAAAAAATTGGCATTTACGGCGTACAAGAAAGTACAGCAAATAATAAGGTGGAAGATCTTTATTTGATCGTGGACGAACAGTCTATCTGTTTTGTGGTAAAAAACCATCTTAATGGTGCATATATTGCTTTTGAATATTTTGAAAACACCACAGATCAAAATGGGTGGAATCAACTTTTAGGTTATTTGCAAAATAATTCAAAACTGATTCAATCTTATTATAGACAGGTTCAATTTGTGATGAATACGAAAAGAACCTTATTAACCAAAACTGTGAGTATTGGTGCAGATGCATTTTACAATAATGAATTTAGTCTTGTTATTGGCACAAAAATGGAAGAAGAACTACAATTGCAAAAAATTGGTCAGGAGCAAGTTTTGGTTTATGGCGTGCCGGATGCATTAAGTACTTTATTAACTAGGTCTTTTCCAACTGGTAAATGGATTAATTATTTAAGCAGTTTAGTTGCATCTAATCAAGGAGATGGGGTTTGTATTACAATTTTTAACGATTATTTTATTTTGTTGATGATTCAAAATGGGAAACCACATTTTGTAAATTATTTTAATAAAAGCGGGGACGATCAAAATCAATACCTAGTGTTGAACGCTTGTATTCAAGCAAATATTCAACCAAAGGAAACGAATTTAAATGTAATAGGATATAGTGCCGATAGGGATTTATGGATGCAGGCATTAGCTAGTTATTTTGCAGGAGCTCATATGCAACAAGTGCCAGATGAAGGAATTGGAGCTACCTTAAATACGGATTATCCAAACCATCATTACGCGCCTTATTTTATCTTTTAAGTTGTACGCATGAGAATTATTTCAGGAAAATTTGGAGGCAGAAGGATTCATCCGCCTACCAATATGCCACATACAAGACCCACAACAGATATTGCGAAAGAGGGCTTATTCAATATCTTACATAATCGAGTGGCGATGGATGGGGCCACCACTTTGGACTTATTTGGAGGAACAGGTTGTATCAGCTATGAACTAGCATCAAGAGGTGCTGAACAATTGACCATTGTAGAGAAGGATAAAACAATGCTTGACTTCATTAAAAAGAATATCGATTTTTTGAAAATTGAAAATGCAATGACCATACAAATGGATGTCTTTCAGTTTTTAGCCACTTGCAATCAACAATATGATATCATTTTTGCCGGCCCGCCTTATGCTTTAAATACCATCGACGATTTACCAAGAATCATTGTTGAAAAGAAATTGATCAGCCCTAAGGGGTATTTCATTTTGGAACATACACCACGTAATGATTATAAAAATTTTGATGGCTATAGTTTCCAAAGAAATTACGGGGCTACCATTTTTAGTTTTTTCGAATGCATATAACAAAGGCCGAAGCGCGTAACATATTATCCCAAAAAAGAGCTGCATTGACTGAGTCAGCATGCATGAAATTGGATGATTTATTACTGATTCAATTACAGCGTATTGATTGGTCAAGCACCGAAATCCTTGCAAGCTTTTATCCTTTAGCACATAAGAAAGAACCCAATACCTTATTATTCGAAAAATACATTAAAACCCTGTATCCGTTTATTAAGTTTTGTTATCCAATTGTGGAAAGCAAAGAAAATAAAATGGATTTTTATTTTGAAACTGAAACGCTCCAATTGAATGCTTATGGTATTCAAGAACCTTTACCTTTTAACCAAGTAGCTCCAGAAAGTATTGATACAATCTTAGTCCCTTTATTGGGGTTTGATCAAAAAGGACATCGTGTTGGCTATGGCAAGGGCTACTACGATCGCTACTTAGCAAAAGCAAGTAAAGGGATGCAAAAAATAGGGGTTTCTTACTTTGAGCCAATGGACAATTTCACTGATACCAACGAATTTGACGTACCTTTGTCATGTTGTATCACGCCGTGGAATACCTATGAATTTGAATAATCTTTTTTTAAAATCTTTTAGAGTACTGCTCTTACCTTTTGCTATTGTATATGGTTGGATGGTGGCATTGCGCAATTGGATGTACGCTAAAAAATATTTAAAATCAGTGCATTTTAACCTGCCTATTATTTGTGTTGGCAATCTTTCTTTAGGTGGCACTGGTAAGTCACCCATGGTAGAACATTTATTATCCATACTTTCTACAGAATATAAAACAGCCACTTTAAGTAGGGGCTATAAACGAAAAACCAAGGGTTATGCTTTAGCAACAGATCAATCCACCGCACTAGAAATTGGGGATGAGCCGATGCAGTTTCATTTGAAATTCCCAAATGTAGCAGTTGCGGTAGGAGAGCGTCGCATAGAAGCCATCCCTCAATTGATTCAAGATATCCCAGATTTACAAACAGTTATATTAGATGATGCATTTCAACATCGCGAGATTGATGCACATTTTAGTATTCTTTTAACTGAGTATGATAACCTGTATTGTGATGATTTCTTTTTCCCAACTGGTGATCTAAGGGATGAACGAAAGTCTGCAAAGCGCGCCAATATCATTGTGGTCACTAAATGTCCTTTAGATTTAACAGAGGCTGATAAAGCCGAGGTATTAGAAAAATTGTATCCAGCGCAACACCAATCTGTATTTTTCACAGCCATTGCTTATGAAACACCTTATCATATTTACAACCCATCCGACCAATGGGTTTTGACTATGCGAGACGAGGTCTTATTGGTTTGTGGTATCGCGAACCCCATTCCTCTAAAAAATTATTTACACGAACACACCCACACTTATTATCAATTAAGTTACAGCGACCATCATATTTTCTCGATAGAAGATTTAAATGATATGCGCAATAAATTTGAACAGATTAACGCAAAGAGTAAGCTCATTCTTACCACCGAAAAAGATGCAGTTAGATTAGTGAAGTATACCAATGAATTAAATAATATGCCATTGTATGTATTACCTATTAAGCCCTTTTTCCTTTTTAATCAAGCAACTGAATTTAATCAATTGGTCATTGATTTTGTAGCACAATATCATCAACAAACAAATGAACAGTAAAAAAGACAAGAAGAAGTCAAAAACAACTACAAAGCAGACCCATTTAACGACAACGTATAAAGGGGTATTAGATATTGCCAAATCAGGCATGGGTTTTATCATTGTACAAGGATTAGAACAAGATATTTTAGTATTCCCAACCGATTTCAATACTGCACTTAAAGGAGACGAAGTCCGTGTCAAAATCACTAAAATTAGACAAGGCTCTGGAAAGAAAGAAGGTAAAGTCGTAGAGATTGTTAAAAGAAAACAAGTTTCTTTTTCAGGTACCATGCAGATCATGCAACACCATGCTTTCTTCCTACCCAATACCATGCATCCTATGCCAGATATTTATATCCCAATGGATAAATTAAAAGGGGCTAAGACAGGCGATAAAGTGATTGTACAATTGACCAAATGGGAAAATTCAAATAAGAAACCAGAGGGTGAAGTGCTAGAAATATTTACGCCAGAGAAAGAGAATGATATGGCCATGAAATCGATTGTGGCGGAATCAGGTTTCCCGTTAATATTTGATGGAGAGGTATTGGCATTTGCTAAAACTCTATCTGATAAAATCACCCCCGAAGAAATTGCAAAACGAAAAGACTATCGAAAAGTATTGACATTCACCATTGATCCTGTGGACGCAAAAGATTTTGATGATGCCATTTCATTCCAATATTTAGAGAATGGGCATATAGAAATAGGCGTGCATATTGCCGATGTAAGTCATTTTGTGCAACCAGGTACAGCAGTCGATAAAGCGGCTTATGAAAGGGCTACATCGGTTTATTTACCAGATCGTGTGTATCCAATGTTACCCGAAAGAATCTCGAATGAATTATGTTCTTTAAGACCTAAGGAAGAAAAATTAACCTTCTCTGCGACATTTGAAATAGATGCCGCAGGTAAGATTGTGCATACCTGGTATGGTAAAACAGTGATCTTTTCTGATCGCCGATTTACTTATGAGGATGTACAAGAAATCATAGAATCAAAAGAAGGAGACCACAAAGAAGAAATTTTATGGTTACATGATTATACCCAAAATTTGAGAAAAAAACGTTTCGAAAATGGGGCCATCAATTTCTCCTCACAGGAAGTCCGTTTTACTTTAGATGCCAATGGGAAACCAACGGGGATCACGGTAAAAGAAAGCAAAGCATCGCATCAATTGATCGAAGAATTGATGTTGAAAGCCAACCAATTGATTGCTGAAAAAATGGGTACTGTGAAAGTAAAAAAAGAAGTCTTGCCTTTTCCATATCGCGTGCATGACCAACCTAATGAAGATAAACTAAACCCATTTGTGGTATTTGCTAAAAAGCATGGATACCCTTTTAACATTGACTCTCCCGAACATATCGCACATAGCTTTAACAGTTTAATGTTGGCTTCCAAAGGCAAACCAGAGCAACATGTATTAGAACAATTAGGTATCCGCACCATGGCCAAAGCAGTGTATACCACCAATAATATTGGCCACTATGGATTAGGCTTTGAACACTATTGTCATTTCACATCTCCCATACGTAGATATCCTGATGTGCTAGTGCATAGAATTGTGCAAAGTGTATTGATGGGCAATGCTATGAATGACGAAGGATTAGAAGAAAAATGTGCGCATTGTAGCATGCGTGAGAGAGCTGCGATGGAAGCAGAACGCGCTGCTAATAAATACAAGCAAGTTGAATTCATGCGTGATTATTTAGGACATAGTTTCGAAGGCATCATCAGTGGGGTAGCTAGTTTCGGCTTCTTTGTAGAAACGGTGGAACACAAGTGTGAAGGCTTAGTAACCATTGCTAGTTTATCTAAATTTGATGACTTTAAATTGATAGAAGCAGACTATGCTTTAGTAGGTTCAAGGTCGGGCAGAAAATTCAATATGGGGGATAAAGTGATCGTAAAAGTAGCTGCTGCCAATTTGGATAAACGCCAATTAGATTTTGAATGGGAGATTAACGGAATGCTGAATAAATAAGATTTGGAAAATGATTAACAAGCTTAATAACTCGTTAAGGTTTCCTGAAAAACAATCCCTTCTTCTGCCAAGCTTTTTAAAATTGGTTGATAAATTCTAGCATCAATAGGGATATGTAAACCTGTCATTTTAATTTCGCCTTTTAGATAAGCACAAACACCCATCGCCAATGGTAAACCCACTGTAGTGGCCATGGCTGTGCTGATTGCATCTTCTCCAGTTAATACCATACTACTATCCAATTTAAATTTACGGGTACCAATGCTGTATTCAATCTCGTGCAACATCACCACTAAATCTTTGTCTGTTGCTTCGAGTTTCCATTTTCCTTCTAATAACCATTGCAAGATGTTCGCATTGGAATTAAATTGAGCTGGAATTGTTATTGACTCATACAATCCAATGAATTCAAGTTGTTTCTTAATGGTTGCATCTTGCGTAAATTTATCTAAAATTTGTTCTAATCCATTTTGTTGAATATGGTTTGCAAACCAATTCTGAACAGTCGTATTTGGTGCTAAATCAACGACCGTTTCATCGGTTAAATGCAGTTGCACAATGGCATTCCAGCCAGTACAAAATGTAGGATAGCGAAGGGTAGTGCGTACAAAATCTTTTACGCCATGTAAATGGTAGGTATCAATATAAGACAAGGAATTTCTATTTGGATAATAGGCCAAATGACCTATTCCTGGCAAGTCCACCACAGGTGTATGATCAAATATTTCTGGATAATTTTTAGAAACAGTTGCGCCATTTTCTAGATAAATTGCTCCAGCTTTCCCAGCTAAAATGATATTTCTAGGGTTCCAGCTAATTTTATAATGCCAGGGATTGTCATCACTTTCTGGGGCCACCAATCCTCCACAATGCGATTTAAAGCTGGTAATTTTCCCTCCTTTTTCGTGGATCTCATCTATGATAGCCATCGCACTCATATGGTCAATTCCGGGATCTAAACCCATTTCACAAAGGAATAAAAGCTGTTTAGATTCAATTTCTGCAGCAATCGAGCGCATATTATCATCCACATAGGAAGCTGTGAACAGTGGTTTCCCAAATTGTAAGCAATCTTTAGCGACTAAAAAATGCAGTTGGGCAGGCATCATGGAGACCACGATATCCGCTTTTTGAATCAAATTTTGACGATCTAAATCATTTTCGATGTCAATACCAAGGGCAGATCCATTGGGGGCATTATTCCACTTATTTTTAGCAACTGCTTCATCTCCGTCTGCTAGTAGGATATACCAGTCATTTTCGACCGCTTTTTGTTGTAAATATTGGATTAAAACTGTGGCAGATTTGCCTGCTCCAATAATGAGAATTGTTTGGCTCATTTTTGAATGTATAAGTGGTTAAAAATGTATGGGTTAAAGTTAGTATTAATTACCAAAAACTGTGGATAAAATTGTGTAAATTAATACTGATTTTAAGCATAAAAAAGGGGTCAAAAAGGTATCTTCGTAGAGGTACGTATCCAAGGCCTTTTTGGCCACAGGAAATTGACTATAAGAAACAAAAAATATGGAAGAAAATTTAGGTGGAAATTTAGGTCTAGAACAGACCCAAGACAATGATCGTGTGATCAGAGTCAATATTGAGGAGCAGATGAAAACCTCTTATATTGACTACTCAATGTCTGTCATTGTAGGTCGTGCATTACCCGATGTGCGTGACGGTTTTAAACCAGTGCATCGTCGTGTGTTGTTTGCCATGCACGAATTAGGTAACAATAGCAATAAAGCATATAAAAAATCTGCTCGTATAGTTGGAGAAGTGATGGGTAAATTTCACCCACACGGTGATACTGCTATTTATGACACTTTAGTGCGTATGGCACAGGAGTGGACAATGCGTTATAAGTTGGTAGATGGACAGGGTAATTTTGGTAACCAAGATGGTGATCCCCCGGCAGCTATGCGTTATACCGAAGCGCGTTTACAAAAGATTTCCGAAGCCATGTTGGATGATTTGGAGAAAGACACTGTTGATTATCAATTGAACTTTGATGATAGCTTGTCTGAGCCAAGTGTGCTACCAACAAGGATCCCACAACTTTTAGTAAATGGATCATCAGGTATTGCGGTAGGTATGGCAACCAATATGTTGCCACATAATTTGAATGAAGTAGTAGACGGATGTATCGCCTACATCAACAATAAAGACATTACAATTGAAGAATTAATTACGATTGTAAAAGCACCCGATTTTCCTACAGGTGGCGTGATTTATGGCATGGAAGGGGTGAAGCAAGGTTTGATGACAGGACGTGGTCGTGTGGTTGTTCGTGGAAAGTGTAATGTAGAGACTAAAGCCAACGGTCGTGAGATGATTGTGATCAATGAAATTCCTTACCAAGTGAATCGTGATCATTTAACTGATCGTATTGGTCAATTGGTCGTGGATAAAGTGGTAGATGGTATCACACACGTGAACAATGAAAGTAACAAGCGCGAGGGAACCCGTATTGTAATTGAATTACGTAAGGATGCTGTAGCACAGGTGATCATTAACCAATTATTCAAATTCACAGAATTGCAAACCAGTTATGGTATCAATAATGTGGCGTTGGTAAAAGGTCGTCCTAGAATTTTGAACCTAAGAGATTTGATTCTAGAGTTTGTTGATTTTAGAATGGAAGTAGTGATTCGTCGTGCTAAATTTGAATTAAGAAAAGCCGAAGAACGTGCACATATTTTAGAAGGTTATTTAATTGCTTTAGATCATTTAGACGAAGTCATTCGTTTAATTAGAAGTTCCGCCAATCCTGAAGCAGCTAAAGAAGCCTTAATCACAGCAGGATGGGGTATTACAGAGATCCAGGCAAAAGCAATTTTAGAATTAAGATTGCAACGTTTAACTGGTATGGAGCGTGAAAAAATTAAAGAAGAATTTGACCAATTGATGAAATTGATTGCTTCTTTAAAAGAATTATTAGGTAGCGAACATTTACGTTTTGAACTCATCAAAACTGAATTATTAGAAGTCAAAGAAAAGTTTGGTGACGAGCGTAAATCAGAGATACAATACTTAGCAGATGAAATGCGTATCGAAGATTTAATCGAAGAAGAAGACGTGGTGATTACCATTTCTCATTTAGGTTATATCAAACGTACATCAGCAACTGAATATCGTCAACAAAAGCGTGGAGGCCGCGGTGCTATTGGTTCTAAGACTAGAGAAGAAGATTATGTAGAGCATTTATTTATTGCATCTACCCATGATACCATGTTGTTCTTTACAGAAAAAGGAAGATGTTTCTGGATGCGTGTATATGAAATCCCAGAAGGTGAAAAAACAAGTAAGGGTAGAGCGATTCAAAACTTAATTCAACTTCCACAAGACGATAAAGTAAAAGCCATAATTGAAGTGCGTAATTTGGCAGATAAGGATTATGTGAATAATCACTATATCATCTTATGTACTAAGAAAGGGATCATTAAGAAAACATGTTTAGAAGAATTTAGCCGTCCAAGAGTAAACGGTGTAAATGCTATTACAATTAATGAAGGCGATGAATTATTAGCAGCACGTTTAACCGATGGTAACAACGAAGTGATGATGGCTGTGAAATCTGGTCGTGCCATTCGTTTCCCAGAAGAAAAAGTGAGACCAACAGGAAGAGGTGCAATTGGTGTTGCGGGTATCGAAGTGGACGATGAAACAGACGAAGTAGTTGGCCTAGTTTGCGTAAGCAGAGAAGACAAGGACCGTACTATATTAGTAGTGAGCCAACAAGGCTATGGTAAGCGAACTCCAATTGATGACTACCGTATCACTAATCGAGGTGGTAAAGGGGTTAAAACCATCAACGTGACTGAAAAAACCGGATCCTTGGTTGGTTTAATGGATGTATTAGAAAAAGAGGACTTAATTATCACTTGTAAATCTGGTGTAACCATTCGAACAAGTATCGCAGATATTAGAGAAGCGGGTAGAGCCACACAGGGTGTTAAATTGATTCGTTTAGACGAAAACGATGAAATTGCAGCGACTTCTAAGATCGAAGAACAAGATGTTCCAGAAGATATTGAAATTGCTGAAATTGAATCAGTTACAGAAGATACTTCAATTAAATCTGATATCAATATTGGGGAAGAAGGACCTTCACAAATGGATGATTCTATTAATAATGAAGGTGACGATACGCCCGAAGCATAAATTTTATAACTTTAGTACTTTAAAATAATCATTATGAAAAAATGGATAGGTGCAATGTTCTTGATAACAGTGATGCAAACTGCATTCGCTCAAGACTTTAAAAAAGTAGAAACGAGCTTATTATTAAACAATTTTGAAGCTGCAAAAACAGAATATGAAAAAGCGGTAGCAAAAAAAGCAAGTATAGAAACGACTGCAGAAGGGTATTACTGGAAATCAAAAATTTATGCAGGTTTATCTAAGGATCCAGCTGCTAAATATCCAGATGCTGCAGATAAATTATACAAGAGTTTAGAAGACTATATCAAAGCGGATCCTGAATTCACATTTGCAGTTAAAAGTGGTCAAGAACCATTTTTTGAAGTGTATATCAAAAGTTTTAAAGATGGCGTAACTGCATTTGGAGAAAAAAAATGGAAAGAAGCAGCTGCAAATTTTGATAGAGGTGTGGTTTTAAGTGATATCATTTTTTCAAAAGGATGGTCTACGAATAAGCAACCATTTGATACGACTACTTTAATGTATGCGGGATATTCTAATCAAAATGCAGGTAATGATGACCTTACTATCAAGTATTATACTAGAATGATTAATGCAAACATGAAAGCGCCTGATCTTTTGGACATGTATAAATTCGTATTGATTAAGGCAGCCGAGAAAAAGGACAAAGCCTTATTTGATCAATATTATACGATATCTGAGCAGAACTATCCAGAAGAAAAATGGTTTGAATTTAGAGCAGATTATATCGACAAAAATTTGACTGCAGAAGAAAAAGTGGCTGCATATGAAGCACAAATTGCAGCCAATACCATCAATGAAACAGAATGTCAAATGTATGGTGATATGTTTATGGCTTCAAGAAACGTAGATGGTTTGTCTGACGATAAGGCAAATTATTTCTTAGATAAAGCAGCTGATGCTTATATGAGAGCCTATAAATTGAATACTCAAAACTTTGCTGCAGCATTTAACGTAGGGATTAGCTATTACAACCAATACACGGTATTAGATGACCAAGTTGGCAATAATATTAGGGCTTTACAACAATTGAATGCCAATAAGCCAGTTGCGCCTAAGGATCCAAAGAAGAAATTGGCTTTTGATGCTGCATTCAAAGCACAACAAGATTCTATCAAAAAATTGAATGTGGCATTAGATGCACCAATGAAGGCAAAAGTGGACCAAGCTATTGAGTGGATCGAAAATGCCTTCAATATTGTGAAAGACAAAACCACATTGTCTAAACAAGAGAAGAATGTGGCAGCAAGATCTGTGGATTTCTTGGCAACCTTATATGCGGCTAAAAGAGACAAGAACAGAGCCAACCAAAAGGTATATGATGAGTTAGACGCTAAGTTTACCAAATACGATTTATTACACGATAAATACCAATAGATGATCATCATTGATTAAATCCAATGACTTATATATATTTCAAAAGCCTTCCCAAACGGGAGGGCTTTTTTATGCTGATCGCTTAATCTAGAAGGAATGAGTTCTAATATGAAATAGTACGATGAATACTAAATCATACAAACAGGGTATTATCATCAATATTCTATTTAACATAATGTTAATTATAAGCAATTTTAATAGGTTTAAATCTATCATTATACTGTTTGTTCAATACAAAATAGGTTGTATTTTGTAGGATAAACATATCACACTATGCCAATACATTCATCAAGACGAAAATTTGTACAAGACGCTGGTTTAACATCTATCGCTTTAAGTTTAAGTCCTCAGTTTATCAAAGCGCAATCCAATGCTATAAAAGATATCATCAAAATTGGTGTTATTGGAACTGGTTTTAGAGGTCAAAATCATATCGAATTATTGGTTCAACGTCCAGATGTAGTTGTTGTCGCATTTGCAGATCCGGATGAAAAGATGTTAGCGGACGCCCAAAACATCCTTAAAAAGGCTGGGAAAACAGCTGCTATAGAGTATAAAAAAGGCAAGGAAGACTATAAAAACCTCCTTAAAAGAACAGATATTGATGCAGTTATCATTGCTACCCCATGGGAATGGCATATTCCTCAAGCCATAGAAGCCATCAAAAATGGTATTATTCCAGGTGTGGAAGTTTGTGGTGCTATCAATATAAAGGAATGCTGGGATGTGGTGAATGCAAGCGAAAAATACAATGTACCAGTCATGTGTTTAGAGAATGTATGTTATCGTCGTGATGTATTGGCCGTCTATAATATGGTAAGAAAAGGGCTATTTGGCGAATTATTGCACTTACAAGGGGGTTATGAGCACGATTTAAGGGGTGTTAAGTTCAATAATGGTATAACGGCCTATAATTCAGGAGCTGAATTTGGTGAAAAAGGCTATAGTGAGGCAAAATGGAGAACAAATCACTCCTTATATAGGAATGGTGAATTGTATCCAACCCATGGTCTAGGACCAGCTGCAATGATGATCGACATCAATAGAGGCAATCAATTAACAAGGCTATCTTCTGTGGCTACTAAGGCAAGAGGTTTACATAAATATATAGTTAACCATCCACAAGGTGGTGAGAATCACCCTAATGCGAATTTAAATTTTAAATTAGGAGACATCGTTACAACAAGTATCCAGACTGCAAATGGAGAGACTATATTGTTAACGCATGACACCAATTCTCCCCGTCCATATAATCTTGGCTTCAGGGTTCAAGGTACTCAAGGCCTTTGGCAGGATTTCCATGCAGGTCAATTTTCTGCTGGACATATCTATATAGAAGGACTTTCTCCAAAAGCACACCAGTGGGAAAACCCAGAAGCCTATTTAAAACAACACGACCATCCATTGTGGAAACGTTTTGAGGCGGATGCGACTGGTGCTGGTCATGGTGGAATGGACTTTTTCGTGATCAACGCCTTCTTAGAATGTATTAAAAGAGCCGTACCATTCCCGATGGATGTATATGATTTAGCGACTTGGTATGCGATTACCCCTTTATCTGAGAAATCGATTGCAGAAAATGGACAAGTACAAGAGATTCCAGATTTCACCCGTGGAAAATGGAAAAACAGAAAGCCTGACTTTGCAATGGATGACCAGTTTTAAACTATTTTATTGAATTCCATCAATAATTGGTTCTGATTTAAAGTACGGTCTAGGTTCTGACTTGGTCTATCTACTTTATAATATGGGTCTAATTGTAGATAGTCAGTTAAGAATCGAAGGGCTTGCATATAGATAATAGACTGGCCAGCAAATGCAAAATGGTCTTTCTCAAAATTTGTCAAGAACTCCCCCATCGCTTTTAAGTAGCCTTCTTGGATTGCAGTCCATCTTTCCGGAAGTACTTTTATTTGATTTAAATCTTGGCAGGCTTCGTTGACTGGACAGAGATAGGTCCTGCACATATCACCAACATCACTTATAAAATAGCCTGGCATGGTGGTATCCAGGTCGATGACACAAATTGCATCTTCGTCTTTAAACAAGACATTGCTAATTTTTGTATCGTGGTGTGTGACCCTTAAATGCGCTTCTTTATTAGAAGTGAAATCCAACCATTTTTTTACATAAGATTGATGGGATTGTAGAAATAGGATAGCATCTTTTGCTGTATCCATTCTTTTGGTATCTCCATGGATTAAAGCATCTTCAAATTGATGGTATCTTAAAGCTAAATCATGAAATTGAGGAATAGTGACTTTTAAGGCCCCTATCTGAAATTCAGTTAAACTCGCAGTAAATTCCCCAAATTGATGCGCAGCTTCCTTGGCTTCTGTGGCAGTCGTTAATACATCCAATGCAATGCCGTCTATTTTCTTAAAGGCACGATAGTATTTCCCGGTCCATTCTATCATGGTCTCCCCTCTTAAATTGGGCACCAAATGTGTAAAGAGTTGATCCCTTTTGTTGGTGTGAAAATATTGTCCGATGCTTTTGATATTGTGATCAATGGCATAGGGATCTTTGAAAACCTGGGTATTGATATTTTGTAGAATAAATTCACCATGCGCAGTATGCACATCAAAAGTTTGGTTGATTAAACCTTGACTTAATGGAATTGCAGTCGCATTTCCCCATCCATATTGATCAAATATTGTTTGCATCATAATCAGTATAAATGTACAAAATTAACCGCTTACTGACTATCTTTAAAAACTGAATCATCATTGCACATTTAACATGGACAGAAGAAAATTTATCAATTTAAGTGGATTAGGAATCACTAGTTTTTCGATACCTAATTTTATCCAGTCTACTATTCCAACAAGCAGTATCCAGCCAATTGTTGCGTCCACATGGGATGCAGGATTAAGAGCGAATGTAGCAGCTTGGGAAGTGTTGAAGAATGGTGGTAATGCTTTGGACGCGGTAGAACAAGGTGTAATGGTGACTGAAAATGAAATCAATTGTTGTGTTGGTTTAGATGCCAACCCCGACAGAGATGGCTTTGTTACTTTAGATGCTTCTATTATGGATCATCAATTCAATTGTGGATCCGTTGCATTTTTAGAACGCATCAAACATCCTATTTCAGTGGCCAGAAAAGTAATGGAAAAATCACCGCATGTATTTTTGGTGGGCGCAGGTGCGCAAGCATTTGCTTTGGCGAATGGATTTACTTTGGAATCTGGTGCTTTATCAGAACAAGCCAATAAAAATTACAAAGAGTGGTTGAAAAAATCCAATTATCAACCCATTATTAATGTAGAAAAGAATCAATCGGTTACATATAATGATCCTGCATTCAATGCCCCAAAAAAATTATCCGATGGTGAGTGGAATCATGATACGATTGGTATGATTGCAATGGATCAATTTGGCAATCTATCTGGTAGTTGTACCACAAGTGGTGCTGGGTTTAAAATGCGCGGCCGTGTGGGCGACTCCCCTATTATTGGAGCAGGTTTATACGTAGACAATGAAGTGGGTGCTGTGGTCGCAACAGGTCAGGGGGAAGATGTGATTAGAGTGGCTGGTGCGAGTGCGGTGGTAGAATGGATGCGTCAGGGAAAAAGTCCTGAAGAAGCATGCAGACTTGTTGTTGAAAAAATCAATCGAATCAAAAAAGAAAAAGCAAAAGACATTCAAGTTTGCTTTGTTGCTATTAATAAAACTGGTAAC
Organism: Sediminibacterium sp.; assembly: GCA_044368905.1. Classification (GTDB taxonomy): domain Bacteria; phylum Bacteroidota; class Bacteroidia; order Chitinophagales; family Chitinophagaceae; genus Sediminibacterium. The sequence goes on from JBILIU010000002.1 coordinate 23,055, forward strand.
GTTGGTGCTTATGCTTTGCAAAAAGGATTTAATTTTTCTGTGTGCAATAAGGAAGGTAATATATTGAATGATGCAGATTATTTAATTTAAATATTGAAGTACAATTCAATAGTATACACATTAAACTCTTTAAGATTTAAGTTGAAAAAAATTGTACAATAAAAAACAATAAAATTAATAGTAGTAATGTCAAAAATTATTCTTGAAATAGCTGCCTTTAGTATCGAAGCTGCTTTGAATGCTTTAAATGCAGGTGCAGATAGAATTGAATTTTGTGAGAATCCAATGGAAGGGGGTACTACCCCATCTTATGGCAGTTTATTATTATTATCAAAAATTACGAAGCAACCAATTTTTCCAATCATACGACCAAGAGGCGGAGATTTTTTATATACCGATAGAGAATTTCAAGTGATGCAAAATGATTTGATGGCTTGTCAACAATTGGGTTTTAAAGGTGCAGTGATTGGATTATTGAATGCCGATGGAAATATTGACACGAAAAGAACGAGTGCTTTAATACAAGCGGCTGGCAATATGGAAATTAGTTTTCATAGAGCATTTGATCGTTGTTTAGAACCTTTTTTGGCATTAGAACAATTGATTGATATGGGATGTAAAAGGATTTTAACAAGTGGTCAAGTGCCGAATGTGGGTAACGCCATTCCAATGATTCAACAATTGGTTGAAAAAGCAAAGGATCGAATCATCATTTTACCTGGAAGTGGTGTGCGAGCAGCTAATATTGCAAGCATTGTTGATCAAACCGGTGTAAAGGAAATGCATAGTTCTGCGAGAAAAGCAATGCCTTCAAAAATGGCATTCAATCAACCGACTATGCAAGAAAACATGCAATACTTTGATGTAGATGAAATAGAAATTAAAGCAATGCTTGCTGCAATTAATAAAGCATCCTAACCTTTATGGTCTCTTTGACTTCTTTTAAAAGCGCCATGGCTTGCTTGGATAATTTACTATCCACATCTAAAACCACATAGCCAATTTCGTCATTTGTTTTTAAATATTGTCCAACAATATTGATTTTGTTTTTAGACAATAAAGTATTGATCGCACCCAATACGCCAGGCACATTTTTATGGATATGTAAAATTCTATGCGCGCCATCTACTGGTGGCAAACTCAATGATGGAATGGTATGAGAACCATTGGATACACCTCTTTCTAAGTATTGATACAATTTAATGCTTACATCTTCTCCAATATTTTCTTGTGCTTCTTCTGTTGATCCGCCAATATGTGGTGTCAAGAGTACATTGGATAAACCTTGTAATGGGGTATTAAATGCATCTCCATTTTTTTCTGGCTCCACCGGGAATACATCAATCGCTGCACCAGCAATATGTTTTTCTTTAATGGCTTCTGCTAAAGCATCTAGGTCTACTACTTCTCCCCTTGCATAATTCACTAAAATAGAACCAGTTTTAAATTGCTTAATAACAGTTTTATTGATCAAATTTTTAGTTTGATTTGTTTCTGGCACATGCAATGAAATGATATCCGAGGTACTAACAATTTCTTTGATAGACTTTTTTGCTTGGGCATTCCCCAAAGGCAATTTTGTTTCAATATCAAAAAATTGAACACGCATCCCCATGGCTTCGGCCATCACACTTAACTGCGTACCGATATTACCATATCCAATGATGCCCATTGTTTTACCTCTTAATTCAAAACTACCTTTTGCATCTTTATTCCATATCCCATTATGAGCTGCTTTATTTTTATCTAAAATTCTACGAATCAATAAAATGGAAGCACCAATGACCAATTCAGCGACACTTCTTGTATTACTATAAGGGGCGTTGTAAACAGCAATTCCTTTTTGTTTACATGCTTTTAAATCTACTTGGTTAACGCCTATACAAAAACAACCAATGGCTTGCAATTTTTTTGCACTGTCTAAAACCTTCTTTGAAATAAATGTTTTTGAACGAATACCTAAAATGTGAACGTCTTTGATGACTTTAATCAATTCCTCCTCGCTTAATGCACCAGACAACTTTTTCACATCGGCATAACCTTGTTGTTTGAAATATTGTACCGCTTTATCACTAATGTTTTCTAAAAACAGGACTTTAATTCTATCTTTGGGAAAGCTGGTAAGGTCAATTTTGCTCATAGCACAAAGTTAATTTAAAATTGGCGTTTTGGCTTCAATCACAATATTTTATATCTATTTTACGTTATACCAGTGTACCCTATAAATACTAACAGATGATCGTTCGATGCTTTTTATTGTTACAAATTTTATTACTGACTGCTTCTTGTGGATCAAGTCAGGGGCCAAATTTTACCTTGTCAGGAAATAATTACAGCTATAATAAAATTACTACCGGAGAAAAAGAACAATATGCCGAAGCGATTAAAACAAAGTACCAATCTATTTTAGGGAATAAAAATTTCAGTGGTCAAATTTTAGTGGCCAAGAATGGAGAAATTATTTTTGAAGATTATAAAGGTTATGCTAATTATAAGACCAAAGATTCCTTGGTGGCAGCAACCCCAATTCATTTAGCTTCTGTCTCTAAAACTTTTACTGGTATGGCTGCCCTGCAACTATGGGAAAAGGATCAGCTAGACCTAAAAGCCTCAGTAGATCAATATTTGCCAGGGTTCCCTTACAAAAATGTAAATATTGAAATGTTATTATCCCATCGAAGTGGTTTACCAGATTACGCCTATTTTTTAGAGACAAAACAATATAAATCGGTAAGGTATAAAACTAAAAGAGGCCGATGGGCTAAGAAATTGGTATTGGTGAAAAATATTGCTCCCTTTAGAACAGGTTTATATACCAATCAAGACGTCTTGGACTTCATGATTCAAAGAAAACCTGCCATTGCAGCCAATCCAGACAGGGTATTTAAGTATTGTAATACCAATTATGTGTTGTTGGCATTGATCATCGAAAAAATAACTGGTCAAGATTTTCCTACTTATTTACAAGAAACCATCTTTAAGCCTTTGAACATGGAACATAGTTTTGTGATGAGTCAGCAAAATATGGACAAATACCTGCCTTCTTACAATGCTCAAATGGTGCCTTATCAAGTAGAAAAATATGATATGATCTATGGCGATAAAAATGTGTACAGTACTGTTAGAGATCTCTATTTATGGGATAAAGCCTTGACAGAAGGACGTTTTTTACAACCTACTACGCTGGAAATGGCCTATGAACCTAAGAGTCCCACCAACAAATATTGGCATAATTATGGTTTAGGATGGAGAGTTTTAGCGAAGCCAAATGAAGAAAAGCTCATTTATCATAATGGATGGTGGCATGGAAATAACACAGTTTTCACGCGATTAGTCGATCAAACCGCTACCATCATCATTTTAGGGAATCGATACAACCGTGCCATCTATAAAGGCAAAGAGATTGCAGCTGTGTTTACAGGAAAAGAGGATACGACTTCACTAGTTGAGTAAAATAGCGCATTTTACACCTATTTTATCGTTTTTTTGGACTTTACACCCTATTTTTGCAATCCTTAATCTTAAACAAAAAGAATATAAGTATAGCTTATGAAAGATCTTCTATTTTATGCCGTTCCGGCAATGGGTATTTTTGGTTTATTGTATACAATGTTGAAATTCAATTGGGTATCTAAGCAACCAGCTGGAAACGATCGAATGAAAGAAATTAGCACCTATATCTCAGAAGGTGCAATGGCATTTTTAAAAGCAGAGTGGAAAATCCTAGGATATTTCGTTGTGATTGTTGCCTTATTATTAGGTTTCATGGCAACTAAAAACGAAGATAGCCACTGGACGATTGCTGTGGCTTTTGTAATCGGTGCCGTATTTAGTGCGACTGCTGGTTATATAGGAATGAAAGTAGCTACTAAAGCAAATGTTAGAACTGCTGAAGCTGCAAAAACAAGTTTATCAAAAGCATTGAATGTTTCGTTTACAGGTGGATCTGTAATGGGATTAGGTGTTTCTGGTTTAGCTGTTTTAGGCCTTGGTGGTTTGTATTTAATATTAAAACAATATTTCTATGTAACTGGAGATCCAAAAGAAATGCTAAGAACAATCGAAGTATTAACTGGATTCTCTTTAGGTGCTGAATCTATCGCCTTATTTGCGCGCGTAGGTGGAGGTATCTATACTAAAGCTGCGGATGTAGGTGCAGACTTAGTAGGTAAAGTAGAAGCAGGTATTCCAGAAGATGATCCTCGTAACCCTGCAACGATTGCAGATAACGTAGGTGATAATGTGGGTGATGTGGCTGGTATGGGTGCCGATTTATTCGGTTCTTATGTAGCGACAGTATTGGCTACAATGGTATTAGGTCAAGAAGTAACTGGTCCAAATGGTGCCGTTTTAGTTGATAATTTTGGTGGCCTATCTCCTATTTTATTACCAATGATGATTGCTGGTGTAGGTATTTTATTATCTATCGTTGGTACCTTCTTTGTAAGAATTAGCGAAAACGCGCCTTTGACTACAGCGGTAGTTCAAAAAGCTTTAAATATGGGTAACTACGGTTCAATGGTTTTAACTGCAATTGCATGTTATTTCTTGGTGAACTATATCTTACCTGAAACAATGACATTACGTGGTTTAGAATTCACAAGAACTGGTGTGATTGGTGCGATTGCAGTTGGCTTAATCGTGGGTACTTTAATGAGTATCATTACAGAATATTACACTGCAATGGGCAAGCGTCCAGTATTAAGTATTATCAAGCAATCTAGCACAGGTCATGCAACAAATATTATTGGTGGTTTAGCAATTGGTATGGAATCTACCTTCTACCCAATTTTAGTATTGGCTGCAGGTATTTATGGTTCTTATGCTTGTGCAGGTTTATATGGAGTAGCAATTGCTGCTGCAGGTATGATGGCTACAACTGCGATGCAATTAGCAATTGATGCATTTGGTCCTATCGCAGATAATGCAGGTGGTATTGCTGAGATGAGTGAATTACCAGCTGAAGTGCGTGAGAAAACAGATATTTTAGATGCGGTTGGAAACACAACTGCTGCTAGCGGTAAAGGTTTCGCAATTGCTTCTGCTGCATTGACTTCATTAGCATTATTTGCTGCATTCGTAGGTGTTGCAATGCCAGACAATCAACATATTGATATTTATAAAGCGGATGTTTTAGCTGCTTTATTTGTAGGTGGTATGATCCCATTCATCTTCTCATCTTTAGCCATTCGTGCTGTAGGTGAAGCCGCAATGGCGATGGTGGAAGAAGTGCGTCGTCAGTTCCGTACTATTCCTGGAATTATGGAAGGTACTGGTAAGCCAGAATATGATAAGTGTGTGGCCATCTCTACAGAAGCTTCTTTAAAGAAGATGATGTTACCAGGTGCAATCACCATCATCTCTCCTATCTTAATTGGTTTCACAATGGGTCCAGAAGCATTAGGTGGTTTCTTGGCTGGTGCAACTGTAAGTGGTGTATTGATGGGTATTTTCCAAAACAATGCAGGTGGTGCTTGGGATAATGCTAAAAAATCTTTTGAAAAAGGTGTTGAAATCAATGGCGAGATGTTCTATAAAAAATCTGAACCACATAAAGCTTCTGTAACAGGAGACACAGTGGGTGATCCATTTAAAGATACATCTGGTCCTTCAATGAATATCTTAATCAAATTGATGTCAATTGTTTCATTGGTTATCGCTCCAAGTTTAGCACAATTGCACCCAACTAAAGCAACTGAAATTAAGTCTCAAACAATGGAGATTTCAGTAATCAATACTGACTCTACTGCGAATATGACTGATTCTGCAACTACAGTCACTATTTCAGCTGATACAAAAACTTTAGTTCAAGCTTTACAAGAAGATGGTTTAGCACCAACAGATAATGTAAAAATTGAAGTTAAGAATGGTAAAATTTCAGTGAATGGAACAGCATTGACTGATGCACAAAATGAAAAATACGCTACTTACTTACAAAAGAAGTAGTTCAATTTTAGAATAACTTAAAAATCCCTCCAATATTTGGGGGGATTTTTTTATGTGAAATATTGAAATGAAAATTTGATGATTGATGGAATCATAAAATTAGGATAGCATAGCAAGCGTTTGCTTCCCACCCATTGCAAATAAGGCATCAATTATACAGGTATTTTGAATGAATCCAATACTATCATCAAATACTTGTTGGTATTGGAATTTCTTGCCTTCTATTTGAAAATTATTGGGCTTGATTGAATCTATCCATTTAGTTTCTACATTGATAGTTGGTTTTTCTATGCTTGTTTCAATCAACCATTTTGCTTTTAATTGTTGCTTTGTCCAATGTTGTGTGGCCATTAAAAAATCATTGAGAAATGAATAGTCTTTATCATACAATGCTTTTAAACTGTCTACATAATACTCAAAATACGGGGCACGTTTATAGTTGATATGAATCGCCTTAAAATGTTGTGATTTCCAAGGACTATCATAGGCAATTCTAATTTCATTCATTGGAGTTTTCTGATCCCTTCCGCCTTCAATTGGAATGCTTAAATGTAATGGGCCTTGCGCAGTGGCAATCACCATCCTATTCTTAAAGCTCATTTTACTAAAAGCGGCTGTACTGTCAAAAACAATATGTTCATGTTGGGCCAATGCATGGTAATAAGACAAAGCACCAAAATAATGTAAATCTGTATAAACCATGAATGAAGATTGTTTTGTAATTTTAATAAAATTTATCCATGAAGCAATTCAATTTCGCGCTTTTATTTTTTATGCTTTTATTGTCTGCTTGTTCAGAACCACAATCTTTTGAATTCAAAGGGCTTCAAGATATTCAATTAGATAAATTAACCATGGGTAAAAATAAAATCAGAGCCAATGTGAAATATTACAATCCAAATCCTTTCTCATTGGTTTTAAAACAAATTGATTGTAAGGTTTTATTGAATAATGGAAATTTTACAGTGTTGAAATTAGATACTAATTTTATCATACCTGCTAATAAAGAATTTTTAATTCCAGCTCAACTTGAATTTCAGATGTCGGATTTGGTTAAAAACAGTATGGAACTTTTGTTAAATAAACCTGTTAAATTAAATATCAAAGGGAATGCCACTTTAAGTAAGGGGATATTTACCAAGACAGTACCTATTGAATACGAGACAACTCAAAAATTAAATTTGGGTGCTGCATTGTCTGGCATGAAATAAGGGATCTATCCTTATTGTTTCCAAGTAGATGGGCTATCTCTCCACTCCATTAATGTACTTTGTGTATTGGCATCCACCAATCCTTTTTCAACAGCTAATTCAATTAGACTGGCATAGTTGGTTAATGAAACATAAGGGACACCTGCGGCTTTAAAAGCATCTTCAGCAACTTGGAAACCATAGTTAAAAATAGAGACCATACCCACTACATCAAGGCCAGCATTTCTTAAAACATCTACTACTTGTAAGCTGCTTTTTCCTGTAGAGATCAAATCCTCTATCACTAAAATTTTATTGGTACTTGCATACGCTCCTTCTATTTGATTGCCTAATCCATGCTCTTTTGGTTTTGGACGCACATAGATATAAGGTAGTTTTAATTGATCCGCTGCCATGGCACCCCAAGGAATACCTGCAGTGGCTACCCCTGCTAACATATCTGCACCTTCAAATTTTTCGAATATGACATTGCACATTTCACTTTTGATAAAGTCACGAACATACGGGAATGAGAGTACTTTACGATTGTCACAATAAATTGGACTTTTCCATCCACTAGCCCAGGTAAATGGCTCATTTGGGTTTAACTTTATCGCACTAACTTGTAATAATTTTTCAGCGACTGCTTTTTCGTTCGTCATATCCTAGATTTGACACGAATTTACCGTCAAAAAGGCAATATTTTTGCAAGAGTTACTAAATACTATACACATTTTATGTTGACACCAATTATCGCAGCTGGAGGTATTGTAATGAATCCAAATAAGGAGATCTTATGGATCTTTAGAAGAGGTTTTTGGGATTTACCAAAAGGCAAATTAGATCCTAACGAAACCATAGAAGCTTGTGCTACCAGAGAAGTGATGGAAGAAACTGGAATAAGCCATCTTGTTCTTGGCAAACTGATCTTAACTACGACACATCAATATCATGATAAGTATTTAAATAAAGAAGTGGAAAAAACGACTTATTGGTATGCGATGACCACAGATACATTGCAAGATGGTATTCCTCAAACCGAAGAAGATATAGAAGCAATTGCTTGGGTAAAAAAAGAGGATATCGACCCCTATTTGGCAAAAACTTATGATACCATCAAAGAAGTGATGGAAGTTTTTCTTACTTCAAAGCATTGATCACCACATCTGGTAAGAATGGAGAAGCGTCACCACCATTGCGGATGATATCTCTTACAATAGTTGATGCTACTGATGTATATTTAGGTTCTCCTGTTAAAAAGATGGTTTCGATATGACGATCCATGGTTCTGTTGGCGTCAGCGATTGTTTTTTCATATTCAAAATCACTCACATAACGAATGCCTCTTAAAATAAAACGGGCACCAATAGATTGACAATATTTAATGGTTAGTCCATCGTAAGTGACTGCTTCTACTTTAGGTTCATCTTTATAAATTTCTTCAAACCATTGTTTCCTTTGATCTGCACTAAACATTGGATTTTTTGCAGCATTGATACCAATACCTACAATCACTTTATCAAATAAAGGAAGAGAACGATTGATGATATCAATATGACCAAGTGTAACTGGATCAAAAGTACCAGGGAATAAACAAATTCTTTGCGTCTGCATAATTTAAGGGTTGGTGCGTCCTGTTAAAAGGTATAAACAAGCCATTCTTACAGCCACGCCATTTTCTACTTGGTCTAAGATAATGGATTGTTGGCCATCTGCCACATCGCTATCCATTTCTACACCTCTATTGATTGGCCCAGGATGCATAATAAGAATGTCTTTATTTAATTTCTGAAGCCTTGCTTTAGTAATCCCGTATGCTAGGTTGTATTCTCTTAATGAAGAGAATAAAGGTTGATTTTGGCGTTCTAATTGAATTCTAAGGATATTGGCTACATCACACCAAGCCAATGCTTTATCAATATTGTATTCTACTTGAATACCCAGTGCTTCTTTTAAGTAAGTTGGAATTAAAGTAGGTGGTCCAGAAACCATCACTTCTGCACCCATTTTCTTTAATAGATAGATATTACTTAATGCGACCCTACTGTGCATGATGTCTCCAATAATCGCTACTTTCAAGCCCGCTATTTTGCCCATTTTCTCTTGCATCGAAAATGCATCTAATAAAGCTTGTGTTGGGTGTTCATTGATACCATCTCCCGCATTGATAATGGGCGCGTCTATATGTTTTGACAAGTAGTGTGGGGCGCCAGAAGCACTATGCCTCATAACCACCATATCCACTTTCATGCTCAGTATATTATTTACGGTATCTAGCAAAGTCTCTCCTTTCGCTGCAGATGAATTGGATACAGTAAAATTCACCACATCTGCAGATAACCTGCGTTCAGCTAATTCGAATGAGATTCTTGTTCTAGTTGAATTTTCGTAAAAAAGATTGACAATCGTGACGTCTCTTAAAGTCGGTACTTTTTTAACTGGTCTCTGAAGGACTTCTTTAAATTGCGTTGCAGTAGATAAAATAAGTTGGATATCCTCTGTTTGGAGGTCCTTGATACCAAGAAGATGTTTGGTAGATAGTGCCATTAAAAAGCAAAATTAATATAATTTATTGATCTAACAAGATTACTTCGTCAACTCCCTCATTTTCTTTCCATTTAACCTTCACCTTAAAAGGGGTCAAAGTATCCATTTCCTTACCTGAAAAGTCGGGTTGAATAGGCAATTCTCTGCTAGGTTTACGGTCTACTAAGACACATAATTTAACTTTTGAAGGTCTTCCAAAAGCCAATAAAGCATCTAAAGCAGCCCTGATGGTTCTGCCTGTAAATAGCACATCATCTATCAAAATCACGGTTTTACCTTCTATACTAAATGGTAGATCCGTCTGGGTGGCAACATGCAATTCCCTTCTGATATCATCCCTATAAAATGTAATATCTAATTTACCGTAAATCACCTGATCTGCAGGGAGTTCTTGGTGTAAAGCAGCTACGATACGGTCACTTAAAAATACGCCTCTTGGTTGTAGGCCAATAAGCACTGTGTTGTGTAGGCCTGGATGGGTCTCTAAAATTTGATGAGACAGCCTTTTGATGATGCTTGGAAGTTGTTGCTCACTGATTAGGATCATTCCTTAAAATTTGACTAAAAATACAGCTTTTTTGGATGTAAATTGCAGCCATGCTGTCTTTAAAAACACTATCCCTTATTCAATTTAGAAATTATATTCAAAAGCAATTTGAATTTGATGCTAGAATTGTAGGAATTGTTGGCGCAAATGGCACAGGGAAAACCAATATTTTAGACGCGATCTATTACCTATCATTTACCAAAAGTTATTTTAGTCGTCCAGATACTCAAAATGTACATCATGCTTATCAAGGGATGCGTGTGGAGGGTCAATTTGATATTGCAGGAAACAGCACTAAAGTTACTTGTATCTTAAGAGAAACCGGGAAGAAAGAATTTTATTTTGACGAAGAACTATATCCAAAATTATCAGAACATATTGGTAAAATACCTGCTGTGATAATTGCCCCAGATGACGTTCAAATTATCACAGGTTCGAGTGAAGAGCGAAGAAAATTAATGGATAGTTTGTTATCACAAATTGATGCTAATTATTTACGATTATTGATTCAATACAATAAAGTTTTACAACAAAGAAATAGCCTTTTAAAATGGGCAGCAGAACAAGGACATGTAGATGAAACCTTGTTAGCTACTTTGAATCAACAATTGGTTCAATATGGGGAACCCATTTTTGAACAAAGAACAAAACTTTTAGCGGAATGGCTGCCGATGGTGCATCAACTTTATTTGTCTATTGCAGGCAATGCGGATGCCATCCATATTGAATATCAATCAAGTCTCCAACATCATCCATTTGAAGTATTGTTAAATGAGGCTTTACCAAAAGACAAAGCCATTCAAAGAACTAGTGTTGGTATACATAAAGATGATTTAATCATTACAATTCAAGAACAGTCATTTAAACAAGAAGCTTCCCAGGGCCAAAGAAAAAGTTTACTATTTGCTATCCGATTGGCAGAATGGGAATTATTAAAAAAAGCAAAAGGCTTCTCCCCTATTTTATTGTTAGATGATATTTTTGAAAAATTAGATGAACAAAGAATGGCCCATTTATTAGGCTGGGTAGCTACATCTACGGATGGTCCAGTATTTATCACAGATACACATAAAGCACGTGTGGCAGATCTTTTAGGTAGATACGTTGAAAATTACCAACTGATTGAATTATAAAATTGTAATTTAGCAATATGGCTACATTCAAAATTGGAGATGCATTAAAACAAATGGTGCAAGAGAATACCAAATTAAAAAATGGTATTAGAGCGGTTCAGATTGAAGCTGTTTGGGAAGAAATTATGGGCATCACTGTGGCTAAATACACAGACAAAATTTACATATTCGATCAGAAATTATTTATTCATACCAATGTTGGCCCACTAAAAAACGAACTAGGTTTTCAAAAAGTGCAAATCATTGAAAGGGTCAATGAAAAAATGGGTGAAAAAATAATTACAGATGTAGTGATTAAATAATTAAGCTACTTTTTCTTTTCTAAAACATCTCTCATTAAGTCATTCATTGTAATGACCCCTTTGAATTCGACGCTATCAAAAACAGGCAAATACCTTGTTTTATACACATTCATTAAAATCATACAACGTTCTAATTCTTCTTGTAAACCAATCACAGGCAAGTCGGCTGTCATGATTTCTTTTACAGTGGTTGAATCTGAATGTCTTCCTTTTAATTTGATCTTATGGGTATAGTCTCTTTCCGACATGATACCAAGAAATAAATTATTATCCATCACCACTACATAACTTAAATTTTCGGATTGCATAATCGTTAATGCATCCAAAACTGGTGTAGTTGGGGCAACAATATTAAAATGTGGCCCTTTTTTTTCTAATATTTCTTTAATTTTTGACATAAAGTAGGATTTAGGTAGACTTGTTTTCCTAAGTTACGATTTAAATCAATAGAAAAGAAGACCTATTTTTTTAGGTAGTCCATATAGCTTTGCTTTTCCATAATCGTTGACCCGTTCATGATCGCTACCGTAGGCCAAACCCTAGCAGCAGTCTTGATCATAGTCATATCCCCTATCAGAATTGGGATATCTAGTTTAAGTTGCAAGGCATTTGCTTTATCTGCAGTGATTAAATACATCTGCTGATTTTTTTGTTGGATGGTTTTGATAAGCGTTTCCCAAGGAATACTTGTATCAATATTGCCTGAGAATATCAGCACATAAGGAGTAGATGCATTGAATAGAGCGGCCGTAGTATCCTCATTATTCAAAGTGAACAAACTGAAATCCACAATTTTAGCGACCATCCCGTTGCCTTTTTGAATCAATACTTCTTGACGATCTTGGTAGACAAAAGTACTATCAAAATCTGCTGGAAATTGATTGATGTCAAATTGAACGGTTTTACCATTTTTTAAAAAAGACATTTGAATGGATATACTATCAGGAATAGCGCCTTCTGGCACTTTCATTTGCTCCCTGATATCATTGCCTCTTTTATAAGGTAAGCAGTCAATGAAAGGAAGATGTTGCAAGACATGGTATTGTCCATAACCTACTGCTCCTGTTGAAAGAATCAATAATAATATACCCAATGCTTTATGCAAATTGCTTTTTACTTTCTTATGGTTAATAAGCAAGATGATAATTGCAAATAATAAGACCAAGTCTTTAATGAAAGATACTTTTGGAGTCAGTGGAATACAATCTCCAAAACAACCACAGGTTTTGATTTTTCCTGAAAACAAAGCATAACCAGTTAGGAAAGTAAAAAATACAATTAATCCTAATAACAACCATAGGGTTTGTTTGTATGGAAATTTAATTAACAAAGCGATACCAGCAACAATTTCCAAGGTATTCATGACTACTGCAAATACAAGGGTATAATCGTCTAAAAAAGCCATGCCCCATACTTCAAAAAATTCTTGCATCTTGTAACTCAAACCCAATGGATCATTTGCCTTGATCAATCCTGAGAAAATAAATAAAAGACCAACCGCCCATCTTAGGATTTTCAAAAATGATTGCATAGAATTAATGTTTTCCTTCAGAAATTTGGATCAAAGCAAACGTGGCGTAGTTTAATATGTCTACAAAATTGGCATCTATACCTTCGCTGATTAAAGTTTTACCATCGTTGGTCAAAATTTGACGAATACGTAATAGTTTCACCAAGATTAAATCTGCATAGCTTTCTTGACTCATGTCACGCCATGCTTCTCCATAATCATGATTTTTATCCATCATAGTAGATTTAGCAAAATCCACATTTGCTTGATACAAGTATTGTACTTGTTCAACCGGCATATCTTCTACCTTTGGGTCGTCTAATTTTAGTTGAATCAATCCAATCACCGCATAATTGATGATGCCTTTGAATTCATCTTGGATCCCATCGTCTACTTTTTGGAAGCCTTTGTCTTGGATCGTTCTAATTCTCAATGCTTTGATAAAAATTTGGTCTACCACCGAAATGATTCTTAGCACACGCCATGCGGTACCATAATCCTTTGTTTTCTTTATAAAAATATCGCTACAAGACGCGATTGCTTGATCATATTGTGCAGAAGTTTGACTCATGAAATAACAACAAATTACATGGTTAGTTAATATCTTTGAACAGTTGCAAGATAATCAATAAGGCCCTTAAATTAAAACTATGTTTAAAATCCATTTAAAGGATACCGTACTCGACTTATCCACCCCCCTTGTGATGGGTATTTTGAATACAACTCCGGATTCATTTTTTGAAGGTAGCAGAATGGAGCAGATAGATGCAGGGGTAAAAAAAGCGACCGAAATGGCACAATTTGGAGCCAGTATAATTGATATTGGAGGACAAAGTACAAGACCAGGCGCCGAAATCATTACTGAAGTAATTGAGATTGATCGTGTGGTTCCTATGATTGAAGCCATACATGCAGCTATGCCAAAAATGCCAATCTCTATTGACACCTATCATGCAACTGTTGCAAAAGCTGCAATTGATGCTGGTGCGTCCATTGTCAATGATATTAGTTGTGGCAATTTTGATTCTAATATGATTTCAACAGTGGTTGCCAATCAAGTTGGATTTATTGGTATGCATCAAACTGGTGGGCCATCTACGATGCATGAAGTGCAAGATAGAAGGGATATGATGAAAACCTTGATGAACTATTTTAAAGAAAAAAAGGAGCAATTTGCTGCAATGGGATTAACAGAATGGATCATTGATCCCGGTTTTGGATTTAGTAAAACTAAGGCAGAAAATTTTGAACTAGTTAAATCATTAGCACAGTTAAAAACATTGGATTTACCTATTCTTTTAGGTGTATCCAGAAAATCTAGTATTTATAAAACATTAGGAGTCGATGCAGAATGTGCCCTGAATGGCACCACAGTGCTCAATACCATTGGATTAATGGGAGGTGCTAATATATTAAGGGTGCATGATGTGAAAGAAGCGAAGGAAGCGATTATTCTTATCAATGAAATGAATGCATAAAAAAAGGCCAAATCTAATTTGGCCTTTTTTGTTTTTCGAAAAATATATTTTTTCAAATATATTTTCGTCTATAAATTTTAAACTTATTTTTTTGTTACGTCTTGAATTTCAAGATCGAAAACTAAATTAGTGTAAGGCTTGATTGCACCATTTGCTTGAGGGCCATAAGCCAACATAGCTGGAACAAATATGGTACCCTTTCCACCTTTACCAAAATACTTCAATCCAATCTCCCAACCTGGGATAACCGCACCAGTTCCAATGTTTACATCCAATGGTTTAGCGGTAGGATCGTTTGGTTTGATATTGGTATCAAAAGTTTCGCCAGCGATGGTATAGCCTTTGTAATAAACACTAGCAATTTTAGTTGTGTCTATTTTATTTGCAACATCTCCTGCTTCTTTCAATACAACGAATACCCCTTCTGGAGATTCAACTGCAGTGATTTTATTTTTAGCTAAATGTGCTTTGATTGCATCAATTTCTCTTTTCTTTTCTGTTTCAGTTTCTTTCTTGTAATCAGCATCTACTTTTGCAACATCTGTAAATACGTCTATGATTTCTGCTTTACCTAATACAATATCTTTTGTTTTGAAGATATCATTTAATTGCAACACACCCATTTTTGCAAGTGTATCTAAGCTTAAAGAGAATTCAATCTTATCACCTTTCTTACATTGCATTAAGATTTCAGTAAATGTATATTTACCTAAGCTTGCAGTATCCACTGGGAAATAAACCGGGATTAAACCATAAGTAGAACTTAAAGTTGTATCCTTACTTTTCAATTTGTATTCAATGTTGATCTTAACAAATTGTCCTTGTTCTAATTTCTTTTGATTGCCTTCACCATGTGTAATTTTATACATCATACCTGAAGGTGCTTTTTCGTAACTGTTACAACTTGCAAACAATACAATTGCAGCTACTAATTTTAATGTTGATTTGATCATTTTAGTTTAATTGTGTTAATTGAGATTTATATGTTTCTAATATGTTTTTAAAATCTTGAAAAGTTTCATCCACAGATTTTTTCGAACTTCCGCCAGCAGCATTTGCATGGCCTCCACCCTCAAAATGTGTTCTTGCAAATATATTAACATCAAAGTTACCTTTGCTCCTAAAGCTCCATTTTCTTTCTTCTTCCCTGTCAATTACAATTGCGGCAAATTTGATCCCGTGAATGGACAATAAATAGTTAACCAGGCCTTCTGTATCCCCTGTTTTTAGTTCAAATTTATAGATATCCGTTTTGGGAATGGCCATCACTGCAGTCTTGTATTCAGGGAAAACATGCATTCTATTTAAAAAAGCATTCCCCATAAACTTCAATCTGCCTTCCGAGGACTGGTCGTAAATATTTTCGTGTATTTTGGAATGTAGAAGCCCCACTTCTTTCAAATGTGCTACAATTTTATGCACAGAGGCAGTGGTGGATGGGAATCTAAATGAGCCCGTATCAGTCATTAAACCTGTATATAAAGCGGTAGCAATATCCAGATTGATCAAATTACTATGACCCGATTGCACAATGATATCATAGATCATTTCACAGGTGGAGCTCATTTTAACATCACTAATACCATAACCAAAACTTGGGGTATCCGGTTGTTGGTGATGATCCACCAATATTTTAATTGCTTTTGCATCTCTTATCACCGATTCCATATTTTTAGTACGGTGCAGGATATTAAAATCTAAACAAAATATATAATCTGCGGCTTGTACCAATTCTGTTGCTTTTGATCTATTTCCTTCATAATCAACTACTTTATCAATACCAGGCATCCAATCTAAAAAAGGTGCCCAGTTGGTCGGTGAGACCACTGTCACATCGTGCCCGAGTTGGATTAAAAAGTGGTATAAAGCCAAACTAGACCCCATTGCATCCCCATCTGGTTTTTGATGTGCTGTGATAATAGCTTTGAAAGGCTTTTGAAAAAAAGGATAAAAATGTTCTATTGATTGCATAAGTGCACAAATTTAACATAAATCGGATGTTTTTCAGTAATTTTGCGCCCACAATTAGAAACAATATAAAAAATAGATATGAACAACAAAACATTTACAATGATTAAGCCAGATGCAACTTCTAAAGGGTATACTGGTGCTATATTAGATCAAATCATCAAAGCTGGTTTTTCTGTAAAAGCAATGAAGTGGATTCACTTGTCACCTGCACAAGCTGGTACATTTTATGAAGTACATAAGGAAAGACCTTTCTACCAAGAATTAGTTGACTTTATGAGCAGTGGCCCAATCGTTGCTGCGATCTTAGAAAAAGACAACGCAGTAGCAGATTTTAGAACTTTGATTGGCGCAACCAACCCTGCACAAGCAGAAGAAGGCACAATCCGTAAAAAGTTTGCGGCATCTATTGGTGAGAATGCAGTACACGGAAGTGACAGTGATGAGAATGCAGCTATCGAAGGCAATTTCTTCTTTGCAGGTTTAGAGCGTTTCTAGGTCAAATCGAAACATCCGTTTATGGGTGGCCTCGAAAAAATCATTAGACTAAAATAAATTAGCCCTTATATTGTTTAAGGGCTAATTTATTTCTTAGAACCCCTAGTCTTTGGTTTACCATACTTTTTCTGCATGGCTTCTTTATGGTTCTTGCGCACATTCACTTTTTTATTCTTCTCAGACTTTTCGTGAAAAGCTGGCCCCACATCTTCTTTTTTAGGCAATTTAATTTGGATGATTTTCATCTTCACTTTTGGAATCTCATCCTCCGTCAACACAGTAGATATTACAAGGTCTTCTGGTAATGCTTGCATAGGAATTGGTTGCTTCATCAAAGTTTCAATAGCTAGTTTTTGCTTTGCTTCTTTTGCGGTAATAAAAGTAATCGCAATTCCTTTTTTATCTGCTCTTCCAGTACGTCCAATTCTGTGTATATAATTTTCGGGCACATCAGGTGTATCAAAATTAATTACATGCGTTACCTCTGCAACGTCAATACCACGGGCCATTACATCGGTTGCAATGATATATTTAAAGACACCAGCTTTAAATTGATTCACTGTATTGAAACGATAATTTTGCTCTTTATTGGAGTGAATTACCCCAACAATATCTGGAAATTTTTCAATCAGTTGATCGTATAATTGATCTGCCAAACTTTTTGTTGCAGCAAAAATTAATACTTTAGTCATGGTATCATCCACACTTAATAACTGTTCTAATAAATTAACTTTGGTATTAAAATTTGGAAGGTCATAACCAATTTGAATGATGTTTTCTAGAGGCGTACCTGTTGGCGCTGCTTCTACCCTAACTGGTTCGTTAAAATAATCATTCATTAATTTTTCTACATCATCCGTAATCGTTGCAGAAAATAATAAATTCTGTCTTTTTGCAGGAACGAGTTCTAAAATATTGGTGATCTGTTTTCTAAAACCAAGATTCAACATCTCATCCATTTCATCTATCACCACTTTTTTAATATACTTTGTTTTAAGTGCGCCATTCATGATTAAGTCAAATAATCTACCTGGTGTAGCCACTAAAACATCCACCCCTTTTTCAACTTCTATTTGTTGTGTATTGATATTCACACCTCCAAATACACCCACCGTGATCACGCTCATATAAGGTGTTAATTTCTTAACAGCCTCCACCACTTGCACCACTAATTCTCTTGTTGGTACAATAATTAGGATTTGAGGGTCTTTATTTTTGTCAAATTTCCATTGTCTAAGACAGGGTAATAAATAAGCAAAAGTTTTACCGGTTCCAGTTTGGGCAATACCACAAACATCCCTTCCAGACATCACCACCGGGTATACACGGTGTTGAATCGTTGTTGGATGGGTATATCCTAAATCTTCTAAGGCCCTAGCTAAGGGAGAATTGATATTTAATTGGTCAAAAGTCATAAGGGCGAAGTTAACTCATTAAAACCATACATTAGGGATAGCCTATTTCATCAAGAATCATCCTATTTAAGGCCTAAATATCCACTCAATTAGCAAAAACGAAGTATATTGCATCAAATTCATTGACTCGATGACCATTCTTCTCAGGCAAGTCAAAATTGCTGATCAGCATTCGCCATTTAACGGCCAAGTAAAAGATATCCTTCTTCAAGACGCAGTATTAGTTTCTATTCAAGATCATTATGATGGAAAAGCAGATCAAATTGTAGACCTACCCGGTACGATTGTAAGTCTAGGATGGGTGGATCCATTTACGCATTTTTGTGACCCAGGCTATGAACATAGAGAAACATTAATGACTGGAGCAGCTGCTGCTCAAGCCGGAGGATTTACCACTGTTTTTGTAGTTCCAAATACACAGCCTGTGATTGATAATAAAACACAGGTGAATTATATCGTTCAACAACAGCAACATCTGCCAATTGAAATTTTACCAATTGGTGCATTGTCCAAAAAAATAGAAGGAAAAGATTTAGCAGAGATGATAGATATGCATCAGGCTGGTGCGGTTGCTTCGAGTGATGGCTTATACCCTGTTCAATCCAACTTGCTTTTCCTAAAAGCATTACAATATGTAAAAACTTTTGATGGCGTAGTCATTCAAATGCCAATCGATAAAAGCATGGGTGCTATTGGATTAATGAATGAGGGGATTACATCTACACAAATTGGCTTACCAGGCATTCCTGCGATTGCAGAAGAGTTGATGATTGCAAGAGACATTGAATTATTAAAATATACTAATTCCAAACTACATATTACTGGTGTAAGTACAGCAAAAGGCATCGCATTAATTGAAGCGGGTAAAAAAGCAGGTTTAGCACTCACATGTAGTGTGACTCCTTACCACTTGTATTTTAACGAAACTGATTTAAGTACTTATGATACCTTGTTGAAAGTGTATCCGCCTTTAAGAACAAAAGTAGATCAAGCAGCTTTACATGATGCAGTGGAACGCGGTGTGGTAGATTGTATCAGCTCCCATCATCAACCTCAGGACTGGGATGGAAAAACCATTGAGTTTGAATATGCGAAAGCAGGCATAGCATGTATTGAAACTACTTATTCAACAATCAACCATTTATTCCCGAAATTAAAAGACGAAGCCATTGCTAATTTGTTATCCAATCATGCTAGACAAATTTTTAACCTTGGCTCAAGTTCAATTCAAGAAGGTCAAAAAGTGGATCTTACTTTATTCAATCGTGCAACATCCATTACGCCAACTAAAGCAGGATCTAAAAGCAAATCGGTGAATAATCCTTTCTTTGATAAAACTTTAAAAGGAACAATCATTGGTACTTATTCAAAAGGGCAATTACATCTTAATAATAAATAACAACAATCCTATTTTTTTATAAAACATCATCATGGAAAAACAAATCACTTCTCATATTATTAAAGGCGCTATTTTAGGCGGTATCTCTATTTTATTTAGTATTATTATTTATGTATTTAACTTATATACGACTCAATGGTTAAATTGGTTAAGCTATGCTATTTTAGTTGGTGGTATCATTTATGGTAATGTTTTATTTGCGAATCAAAATAATAATAACGTCAGTTTTGGTAACATTTTTGCCCATGGATTTAAAACGACTGCAGTAATTATAGTAATTACCGTTTTATATACTGTACTTGCTTTGTATGTATTATTCCCAGACATGGTAGATAAAATCATTGAGCTTTCTAGAACAGAAATGCTAAAAAATCCAAAGATGACGGACGAAATGATAGAACAAGGAATGACTATGACCAAAAAATTATTCCTTCCTTTTGCGGTTGCTGGTGCAATATTTGGTACTGGATTTTTAGGCGCAATTGGTTCATTAATTGGAGCTGCTGTTGCAAAGAAAAACCCAGTAGACCCATTTAAACAAGACACAGCTCAATAAATTCATCATGCAGATATCTGTCGTTATACCTTTATACAATGAAGCTGAGTCTTTGCCAGAATTAATGACATGGATTCATCGTGTGATGGATACAAATGCATATACTTATGAAGTGATTATGATTGACGATGGAAGTAATGATGGAAGCTGGGATGTGATCACCAATTTACGCAATCAATTTCCACAATTGAAAGGCATTAAATTTCAACGTAATTATGGCAAGTCTGCAGCATTAAATGAGGGTTTCAAAGCTGCTCAAGGGGACATGGTTATGACAATGGATGCCGATTTACAAGATAGTCCAGATGAAATTCCGGAATTCTATAACATGATCATGGATCAAGGCTATCATTTAGTGAGTGGATGGAAGAAAAAACGATTTGACAATACTTTTACTAAGAATATACCTTCTAAATTATACAATGCCGTTGCAAGTAAAAGTTCAGGGATTCATTTACACGATTTTAATTGTGGGATTAAAGCCTATCAATTAAAAGTGGTTAAGAGTATAGAAGTATTTGGTGAGATGCACCGATATATACCAATCCTTGCAAAATGGGCTGGATTTAAAAGAATTGGTGAAAAAGTAGTACAGCACCAAGCAAGAAAATATGGACACACAAAATTTGGATGGGAAAGGTTTGTGAATGGTTTTTTAGATTTATTGACCATTCAGTTTTTATCCAAATTTGGCAAAAAGCCAATGCAGTTTTTTGGATTGATTGGTACACTTTTCTTTTTAGTTGGATTTGTATCCTTTTTTTATATCGTTATTGGTAAGTTTATTGATCCTGATACAAGTATTACCAACAAACCTGCATTTTTTATTGCACTAACTTCCATGATCATAGGTACACAATTATTTTTAGCAGGTTTTATTGCTGAAATCATGAATCGCAATGCATCAGACAGGAATGTTTATTTAATTGAGGAGAAACAAGGATGGTAGATCGATTGATCATTATGGGGCCAGCATGGCCATTAAGAGGCAACCTTGCTGCTTTTGATGAAAAACTAGCGCAAGATTTCATGCAAGCTTCTATCCAAACCAAAGTTTATACATTCTCCTTACAATATCCAGACTTTTTATTCCCAGGTAAAACACAATATTCCTCTGATCCTGCACCAAATGGACTTTCTATTGAAGTTGCAATGAATTCAATCAATCCTTTTAATTGGATTAAGGTTGGTTTAAAAATCAAAAAAGAACGTCCAGATTTAATCATCGTTCGTTATTGGATACCTTTTTTAGCTCCTTGCTTAGGGACAATTTTAAGTATTGTAAAAAGCAATAAACATACCAAAGTGATTGCTATAGTGGATAATATGATTCCACATGAGAAAAGAATTGGAGATACCTTATTGACAAAATATTTTGTGCGCGCTGTAGATGGTTTTTTAACCATGAGTAAAAAAGTACAAGACGATGTAAAATTATTTACTAATAAGCCATCTTGCATTTCGCCCCATCCTATTTATGATCATTTTGGAGAACCCATGCCCACATCTGATGCTAGGAAATTATTACATTTACAAGACACCGATAAAGTCATTCTATTCTTTGGATTTGTGAGGGCCTATAAAGGTTTAGACTTATTAATAGAAGCAATGTCTGATCCAGCTATTCAATCTGCTGGTATTAAACTTATCATTGCGGGTGAATTCTACGAATCACCTACCCCTTATTTAGAACAAATAAAAGCACTAGGCTTATCAGATATGATCTCCGTGTACAATGAATATATAGGTGAAAGAGACGTAAAATTATATGTATCAGCAGCTGATTTTATCATTCAACCTTATCGAAATGCGACACAAAGTGGCGTCACTCCAATGGCCTATCATTTTTTAAAGCCAATGCTAGTGACCAATGTAGGTGGATTGGCTGACACCGTACCACATGATAAAGTTGGATTGGTTGTTGAACCAAATCCAAAAGCAATAGCACAAGGCATTCTTCAATTATATGAAAGAGGCACAGCGCACTTTTTGCCCCATTTAATCTCCGAAAAGAAAAAATATAGTTGGGAACAAATGAGACAATCTTTTTTAACTTTGTACCAGCAAGTATAATCTCTAAAATCAATCCGCTATGTCAAGACCACAAATACAATCCATCATTGAAGGCTCTATTCAAGTAAAGCAAGCTTTATTGAAAGATGAGCAATTGATGCTTGAAATTGAGAAGACTGTACACGCTATTACCCATGCTTTTAAAAATGGAAACGCTGTGTATTTTGCTGGTAATGGAGGAAGTGCAGCAGATGCGCAACATTTAGCCGCAGAATTTTCTGGTCGTTTTTACAAGGACAGAAAAGCATTGCCTTCGGACGCATTACATTGCAACAGCTCCTATTTAACTGCAGTGGCCAATGATTATAGCTTTGATGTGATTTATGCAAGATTATTAGAAGGACTTGCTAAGCCCGGAGATGTCTTGGTGGGTATTAGTACTTCTGGCAATTCAGGGAATATTATTAAAGCATTTGAAATGGCAAAAACAATTGGTGTTGTCACTGTTGGTTTCACAGGTGCTGCAGGTGGTAAGATGAAACCATTAAGTGATTTTTTAATCAATATACCTTCAACAACAACTCCTAGAATTCAGGAGTCACATATATTAGTTGGGCATATCATTTGCGAATTGGTTGAAGAAAATATATTCGGCAAATAAATGCTAGATAATTTACATATCACAAAAGATTGGACTTTGTTTTTAGATCGTGATGGCGTGATCAATCATGAAAAAAAAGAGGACTATATCCGAAATTGGTCTGAATTTAAATTTTACACAGAAAGCTTAGCGGCATTACCCCTACTCGCTCAAAAATTTTCTAGAATTTTTATTGTAACCAATCAAAAAGGGATTGGCAAAGGGTTGATGACAGTTGCTGATTTAGATTTGATCCATCATAATATGACAAATCATATTATTGAATTAGGAGGAAGAATTGATGCAATTTATTATTGTACAGACTTAAACAATTTATCTATTAATAGAAAACCTCAACCTGGTATGGCTTTTCAAGCAAAAGCTGCTTTCCCATCAATTGATTTTAATCAATCTATTATGGTTGGCAACAGGATGTCAGATATGGAATTCGGACGCAATGCAGGCATGCATACTGTCTACTTAGCCACCACACATCCGGAAGCCCCATTCCCTGATACTAAAATAGATGACCGTTATGATCATCTATTGCAGTTTGCAGATGCTTTATAATTTTAATGTGGCTATCTAGTTACTCTAACTATGTTACTCTTTATTATATTACTCTAACTATATAAATATTATAATTAATCTAATTTCAATACTGCTAAGAAAGCTTCTTGTGGAATTTCTACATTGCCTATTTGACGCATTCTCTTTTTACCTTCTTTCTGCTTCTCTAATAATTTACGTTTACGACTGATATCACCACCATAACATTTAGCTGTAACGTCTTTACGCATTGCAGAGATATTTTCTCTAGCAACTACTTTAGCTCCAATAGCAGCCTGAATAGCAATTTGGAATTGTTGCTTCGTTAATAAATCTTTTAATTTTTCACAAAGTTTACGGCCAAATTCAGCAGATTTTCCTCTATGTATTAATGCACTCAAGGCATCCACTTTTTCGTTGTTTAATAAGATATCCATCTTCACAATATCGGCATCCCTAAATCCAATCTGGGTATAATCAAAAGAAGCATAGCCTCTTGTTTGACTCTTTAATTTATCATAGAAATCAAATACAATCTCTGTCAATGGCATTTCAAAAATTAATTCTACCCTAGTTGGTGTTAAATAACTCTGATTAATCAGCATTCCTCTTTTACCTAAACATAAAGTAATGATATTGCCAATATAATCTGGTGTCGTAATAATCTGTGCTCTAATAAACGGTTCTTCGATACGCTTGATCTTTACTGGATCTGGCATCTCTGTTGGATTATTCACAATGATTTTTTCGTCTCTTGTAGTGTAGGCAATAAAACTTACGTTAGGAACAGTCGTGATTACTGTTTGATTGAATTCACGTTCTAAACGCTCTTGTACAATCTCCATGTGCAATAGTCCAAGGAATCCGCAACGGAAACCGAATCCTAATGCCTGTGAAGTTTCTAATTCAAAAGTTAAAGAGGCATCATTTAATTGTAATTTATCCATGCATTCTCTTAACTCCTCAAATTCATCTGTGTTCACTGGATAAATACCAGAGAATACCATTGGCTTTACTTCCTCAAAACCATGAATCATTTCGCCAGGATTATTAGCCAAAGTAATTGTATCACCTACTTTAACTTCCTTTGCAACCTTAATGCCTGTGATAATATAACCTACGTCACCGGCCCTCACTTCGGCTTTTGGTGTCATGGCTAATTTTAATACGCCCACTTCATCTGCAATATATTCTCTGCCAGATGCAACAAATTTGATTTTATCGTTCTTTTTTAAAACACCGTTCATAATTCTATAGTAGACTATAATGCCTCTAAAATTATTGAAAACGCTATCAAAAATTAAAGCTTGCAATGGTGCTTCTGTATCACCTTTTGGTGCAGGAATTCTTTCAACAATCGCTTGTAAAATTTCTTCTATACCAATGCCTGAACGACCACTAGCCAGTAAAATATCTTCTTGCTTACATCCAATTAAGTCAATAATTTGATCCGTCACTTCTGGAATCTTAGCGCCATCCATGTCAATCTTATTGATCACAGGGATGATCTCTAAATTATTATCTAAGGCTAAGTATAAATTACTGATGGTTTGTGCTTGAATTCCTTGTGATGCATCTACTAATAATAATGCGCCTTCACAAGCAGCCAACGCACGACTCACTTCATAACTAAAGTCAACATGACCTGGCGTATCAATTAGATTTAAAGTATAGGTTTCTCCTTTATGGATATAATTGATCTGTATTGCGTGACTCTTGATAGTAATCCCTTTCTCTCGCTCTAAATCCATATCATCCAACACCTGGTTCATCATTTCACGTTCTGTAATGGTCTTGGTATGTTCTAATAAACGATCTGCCAAGGTACTTTTACCGTGATCAATATGTGCGATGATACAAAAATTTCTTATATGCTTCATGTAATAATGAGTGTTCTTTTTTAAACTATTTAAGTGCGTTGATGATGGCTGCAAATTCAGTTGCAATTAAAGAAGCGCCACCTACCAAACCACCATCTACGTCTGGTTGTGAAAAAATTTCTTTTGCATTGGAAGCTTTAACACTACCACCATATAAAATAGAAATTTGATCTGCAATGTCTTGACCATATTGAGCAGCAAATACAGACCTGATGTATGCATGAATTTCTTGGGCTTGTGCGCTTGTTGCAGTTTTGCCTGTACCGATGGCCCAAATTGGTTCATAAGCAATCACCACTTTTACAATTTGTGCAGCTGATAATTGTAATAAGGCATTTTTTATTTGTGTTTCTACAAAACTATTCTGTGTTCCAGCTTCTCTAATTGCTAATGGTTCACCACAACAAAATATTGGCGTGCTTCCAATGGCTAAAACAGCTTCTGTTTTTTCGGCTAATAAAGTATCTGTTTCATTAAAATATTCACGTCTTTCAGAATGTCCTAGTACAATATGGTTTACTCCTACAGAAGCATACATGGATGCAGCAATTTCACCTGTGTAAGCACCACTTGATTTTTGATGACAATTTTGTGCTGCAACAAACATCTGTTGTTTGCCGGCTAATTTTTGAATTGCTAAAGGAATATATATAGCTGGTACAGCAAAAATGGCTGATTGATTTTCGGATAAATTAAAGTCAGCAACTAATAACTGGTCTAATAAGCTTTCAGCTTCATTTTGGCTTAAATTCATTTTCCAGTTAGCTGCAGCTATTTGTTTTCTCATAATATTCATTTACAAGGCACAAAGGTAACTAAAAAATAGCGCTATTCCATATGAAACAAGGCATTTAAGACCTCCTTTTCGGCATCAGAGATTTGAAATCCCTTCATTTTTTTCCAATTTTGGATGTCTTCAATTGCTTTTTCCAAAACATAGCCTTTTGTGATGCCCCAACTAAAATTTGGAATCATTTTAGGTAGTAGTCCATTTCCATAAATATTTGCAGATGCGCCAATATAAGATCCTGTATTGATACTTGATTGAATTGCAAACCTGGTATAATCGCCCACTAACATCCCCATTTTATTGCCAATTGTATCCCATGATTTTTGGTATTGATTCCAAATTTGTATTGGGCCTGCAGTATTTTTCACATTACTATTACAAGTACCAGCACCAAGATTACACCATTGTCCAATAATACTATCTCCCAAATAACCTTCATGCGCCTTATTGGAATAGCCCATTAGAATGCTATTTTTTATTTCACCTCCAATAGTACAATATGGGCCAACTGAGGTCGCACCATAAATACATGCATTCATTTTAACAATTGCTTTTTCTCCTAATACAAAAGGGCCTCTTATGGCAGCACCTTCCATTAGAATTGCATTTTTGCCTATATAAATAGGGCCTTCTGTGGCATTTAAACTTACCCCTGACAAGGAAGCACCTTCTGCTATAAAAATATTTTCAGGGTTAATTAAACGATTCGTAGCATCTACAACAATTGAAGTTTGATTATTAATCACATGATTAAAATCAAGTTGAATCATTGCTGCATGTATTTGTAAAAGATGGATTGGGTTATTAATAAATTTAGCAGCAATCGTTGTCTTTAAATTAGGATCACCTAATAAGATTTTACCAATTGCTCTTTCATTAGAATTAGAAGCAATCCATTTACCATCCTTATCCAATAAACTTTCACCTTCTTTTAAATTTAAGATGGCGTTTTTAATTGCTGCATCTGGTAAACATGTGGAATTAATATAGATGACTGCATCCTCATTTTGTAAAAAAGGCGCATCATATAATCCCTGTAAATAAGGACTAGTAAAAACCTGGCATTCGAAATTTAAATGTGTTTCCCAGCGCTCTTTTATGGTAAAAATACCTACCCTTATTTCAGTTAAACTTCTAGTCAAGCTAAAAGGGTAAAAATGTACCATATCTGGCAGGTCAACTAAGACAAATTCCATAAAAGAGGTTTTAGGGTCAAAAATACGCTAAAGTCAAAATCAAAATTGATAAGTTCCTAACGCATGTTAATTTAATGCTTATTTTTGTGTTCTAATCATTACATTATGCAACTAGGTTATTTTAATTATCCATCTCCAGTCAATGAACCTGTTTTAAATTTTACACCAGGTTCTCCAGAAAGAAAAGCTTTAAAAGCAGCATTGGCTTCCTTAAAGAAAAAGTCATTGGATATTCCAATGTATATCAATGGAAAGGCTGTAAGAACTGGAAAAACAAAGTCTATACATCCTCCACATGAAACCAAACATGTACTTGGACATTTCCATATTGGAACAAAATTGCATGTAGAAAAAGCAATTGAGTCTGCATTGAAAGTGCGTGAAAATTGGTCTAATATGACTTGGGAAACCAGGGCACATATCTTTTTAAAAGCAGCAGATTTATTGGCTACAAAGTATAGGTTCGAAATGAATGCTTCCACCATGTTAGGGCAAAGTAAAAATGCCTATCAAGCCGAAATCGATGCAGCATGTGAATTAATTGATTTCTTAAGATTTAATGTACATTTTTTAAGTCAAATTTATCAACAACAACCTATCTCCTCTCCAGGAATCCACAATAGAATGGAATGGAGAGGTTTAGAAGGATTTGTATTAGCGATTACACCATTTAATTTTACTGCCATTGGCGGTAATTTACCTGCATCTGCTGCCATGTGTGGCAATGTAGTTGTTTGGAAACCTGCGAATACACAGATCTATTCTGCGCAGTTATTCATGCGTATTTTAAAAGAAGCTGGTTTGCCAGATGGTGTGATCAATATTGTATATACAGATGGCCCAACTGTGGGTGATGTATGTTTCAAACATCCAGATTTTGCAGGCGTGCATTTTACTGGATCTACTGGCGTATTTAATCATATGTGGAAGCAGATTGGAGAAAATATTTCAAACTATAAATCTTATCCAAGAATTGTAGGGGAAACTGGTGGTAAGGATTTTGTCATGGTACATCCAAGTGCGGATGTGGATACAGTTGTGACTGCTTTGGCAAGAGGCGCTTTTGAATATCAAGGGCAAAAATGTTCTGCAGCTTCAAGAGCCTATCTTCCTAGTAATATTGCAGCTGCTGTAAAAGCGAAGTTGGTTAAAACAGTTCAAACCATGAAAATGGGTACTGTAGAAGATTTTAGCAATTTTGTGAACGCAGTCATTGATGAAAAGTCATTTAACAATATCTCAAAATTCATTGCTACAGTTAAGAAAGACAAGCAAGCAAAGATCTTAGTTGGCGGTAATGTCAATAAATCAAATGGTTGGTTCGTTGAGCCTACTGTGATTGACACTAAAAATCCAAAGTCACTGACCATGTGCGAAGAGATTTTTGGGCCAGTTTTGACTATTTATACTTATCCAGCTGGTCAATTCGAGAAGACCTTGAAATTATTGGATAGTACCTCTAAATATGCTTTAACAGGTTCAATTATTTCTCAAGATAGAGCTTCTATCGAATTGGCTACTAATATGTTACGTCATGCTGCTGGTAATTTTTATATCAACGACAAGCCAACTGGAGCAGTGGTTGGACAACAACCATTTGGTGGTGCAAGAGGTTCTGGAACAAATGATAAAGCTGGAAGTGCTTTGAATTTATACCGTTGGTTAAGCGCTAGAACAATCAAAGAAACATTTAACCCTCCAACCGATTATAAGTATCCATTTTTAAACGAAGCATAAGGCCAAATTATAGTCTTAAAATACTATATTTGCTACTCAAAAAACAAGGACTGTGGCGCAAAAATTTTCTAAAGAAACTTATCTATATTGGTACGAATTGATGCAATTAATCCGTCAATTTGAATCCAAATCAGAGGAAATGTATAAAATGGCGGGTAAAATCCGCGGATTCTTTCACGTATACAACGGCCAGGAAGCAATTGCTGCAGGTTGTATGACTGCTACGAATCATGAAGATCCCTTTATTACTGGTTACCGTGACCATGGTTTAGCCCTTGCAAAAGGCATGAGTCCGAATGCAGCCATGGCCGAATTATTTGGTAAAGCAACAGGCTGTTCTAAAGGTAAAGGTGGAAGTATGCACCTTTTTGATAAAGCAAACTACTTTTTTGGTGGACATGGTATTGTAGGTGCTCAAATTGGTACAGGTGCTGGCTTGGCATTTGCAGAACAATATAGAGGGTCTAAAAATGTGGTATTGTGTTTCTTTGGAGATGGTGCTGCAAGACAAGGGATGTTACACGAAGT
>JBILIU010000112.1:0-3918 GCA_044368905.1 Sediminibacterium sp.
TGTTGTATGTAAAAGATCAAGATCGTATAAAGGTAAAATAGGTACGATTACTTTATGTGTATGTTTAAAATGTTCTATGAGGTCAGAGAAATTGCTCAATGCGCCAAATAAACCATGTAAAAGCATCAAAGGTTCCCCTTCTCCAACTTCCACATAATCAAATTTGCCTTCTTTTTTTATTTCGTATTCCATAAAATTTTAACGATTAAGTCGTTGCTATAAAGATACTTATTTCAGATTAAATAAGCTGATTATACCTTTTCTTGCAATTGATTGGAAAATTGAGCCAATGTTTGCTTGATAAAAGGCAGCCATTCACTCAATTTAGCCATAAAATAGGGCCACCATTTAGCTAAGTAGCTGTAACTCATAGAGGCATCCATGGTGGATTTTTCAACGACCCCTAATAAACTCATAAAATAAATGAATGCGCTCAAAATAGTCCCATAAATTAAACTATAAAGGACCATGCCTAGTAGCTTATTCAACCAGCCAAGCATCAACCAATCAGCAGTTTGTTGTAAGAGTCCAGTCATCCATCTTAAGATAAGCATGACCCCTAATAAAACAATTAAGAAGGATATAAATGGCAGCCAATAAGAAGTGATCTTGGTATAAATTTTTAACTGACTAGCAATAAAACCTGCGAACTGAAAAGCAAGCACTACACCTATCATCAAGGAGAAAAACGAAATGATGGCTTTTATCAACCCATTTCGATATCCTTGTAATAAGGCTAAAATCAGGATTGTACCTGTTAATAAATCTAACCAATTCATTAGTTGGTCAATGCATTTTTAGCAACTGTAGCAATGATTTTGCCGTCTGCCTTGCCCGCTAATTGTTTAGATGCCACACCCATTACTTTTCCTAAATCTTGAGGACCAGCAGCGCCTAATTCCTTTACAATAGCTTCTACAGCTGCTTTTACTTCGTCCTCTGTCATTTGAACTGGCAGAAATTTTTCAATCACTGCAATTTCTTCTGATTCTTTCGCAGCTAGATCAGCACGGTTTTGTTCTTGAAATATGGTCAATGAGTCTTTACGCTGCTTCACTAGTTTTTGTAATAATTTCATTTCCCCATCTTCTGAAATAGCACCATTGGCACCTGGTTCAGTTTTTGCTTTAATGATTTCTGCTTTGATAGCACGAAGCCCTCTTAACAATGCTTCATCTTTATTTTTCATTGCGTCTTTCATTAAAGACATCACTTCTAGTTCTAAACTCATAAGATTAAAATTTATTTTTTGATGCAAGATTATTTTGCACCTTGTTCTAATTGACTTGCTCTAAATTGATTGTAAAATGTTTTTGCAAAAGTTTTAAAAGATGCTGCAAGTTCCTTGTCTTGTGTTGCTCTTAAGTAGGAATCGCCCATCCCCATCAGATTTTGATAAAAAAAGTCTGCCATCTCGTCTACCATCATGTCCTTGGTCCATAAATCGATGCGTAAAGCAGTTTTGTCTGTAGGATCCCAGAATGTCAACATCATTGCCCTTGCAGCCTGCGCTTCTTGAGCAGTACTATCGGTTGCTGACCAATCGATGGATTGGGGTATTTTTTGTTCGTCTAATTGAATTTTTACCTGAATAGTTGATTCGTGCATAGCTTAAAATTGTGTCACAAAAATACAATAATATTGGCGAATAAGACCAGCCTATACTAAGTCCCTTGGCCACACTATGGTTGCTTTTTGTTGAAATTGGCTTATTTCAGATTGAATAGCCTTTTGAATTTCAATGCCCTTTGCCGCACGGTACATTTCGTCCTTATAGTACAATTTAAAATGATTCGCTAACACATCGGGTTGTTTAAAATCAAAATACTCGCCCGCCTCTGCCATTTGAGTGCAAATAAAATTATTGTTTGGATTTTCTTCATGCATTAGAAACGGAATCTGATAGCGCATGGTATAGGTTAAGAACTGAAAGCGATGGCTATTCATTGTACTGAAGATAGTAAGGTATGCTGCAGCAATCCATTCTAATGTAAAATTAGCAACTGAAACCAATTCCACCGCGTCTCTATATTTATAGCCCAATAAAATATTGGCTGCTTTGTCTTTTTCGGTTTCAGTATCCAATACAAAAACAAGGGACATGGTACTTAGTTGCCATTTTTTAAAAACAGAAAATGCTTTCACAATGGGTAAGATATCTTGACTGCCTACAAATGCAAGCAGGTATTGATTTCCATCTGTCAATGCGCTTCTGACTGGAGCCAATTGCGACCATTCAAAACTAGGCAAGGGCGCTTTTTCAAGATAGAGCCTTTCAGCTCCTGGTCTGTTTTGTGTATGCCATTCATCCAAAGCCAAAACTTGTTTTGCCCTTTTCATTGTTTGATTAAACCGTTTTTTTTCAAGCCAAGACTGAAGCGGTTTTAAATGACCAGTTAGATGTGGTATTGTTAATGGAATAAAATAAGAAGGCAGTTGCTTTGCCCATAAGGCTACAGGACTAAAATGTATCAATGCATTTGAACTGCTTGCTGCAATCAACTGCTTTGTGGCATCAGGATGCACCCATTCAACCGCTAAATTTTCAGTAGGTTTTGGCAATGCTGAAACAAGATAGATCTTATGTTGGATGTCTATCCTATGCGCAGGTTCTGTAGCAATCATCCCCATTAAATCTAATAGGATGGGCTCCAAAATAGGAAGATTGGATACATAAACATCATCTAGCTGTATAAAAATGCGCATAGGCAAAATTAATACATACTTAACAATTTATCCACCAATCATTTGTAGGGGTTAGTTGGTCTTATTAGTATCCTACCTTTGACTTATGGCAGAACCGCTAAAGCAATTGGATCTATTTGGCACGGAGGGAACAACTCCTGTGCATATTGCTGCGCCTAAACAAGCCAAAAGTATCAAGCAAAAAAAATCATTGCCTCAATACCGTAAGCCTGTTTACCAAACTGAATCAGTCCTACTTGAAACAAGCGTGAATGAGTCTGATGCTGCTTTACCTTCTGTGTCAAGAACGCCAATGGCATATGTGAACAGAAATATTTTACACAAAAGAGGTAGGATGGCATTTGCAGATATGGATCAAGAGATTGATAAAATCAATGTGCCTGATGCCAGCACCTTAGCTAAAAAATTATATTACCCAATTGGAGAAGTAGCAGGATGGTTTAACGTAAACACTTCATTGATTCGTTATTGGGAAAAAGAATTCAAACAATTACAGCCACGTAAAACAAGAAAAGGGGATCGCTTATTTCGTGCACAGGATATTGAATTTTTAAAACAGATCTATTACTTACTAAGAGAAAAAAAGTATTCAATAGATGGAGCAAAAACTTATTTAAAAAACAATAAAGAAAAAGCGAACAAAGACCTATCCTTAATGACCAATCTAAAAGAGATTAAAAACTTTTTGATTTCTTTGAAGGCAAGTCTTTAGCTGAATACCTTATTTTTTTACCTACCCTTTTTCTGAAAATTGAATTTGATGCGCATTCGCATAATCAATAGCAGCAAGGTTGATACGCTCTCTAAGTATTTGAAAAGCATCGATATCCATTTGCATATTCACTAAACATTCTACATGCAATGCATGGTATTGTTTCCCTGATTCTGATACAAAAACCTGATAGCTATTCAGGTCATTTTCGGACTTTAAAAAATCACGCAGATGGTTTGCAAAATCAGACAATGCTTGTGCAGATGTAGTTACACTTAATTGTAAATCCATTTCGATCTTACGCTCAGACCTGAGTGATATATTGTCTACGATAGAGTCAACCATTTGTTTATTAGGCACCGAAATAAAAGTTTTTTCTTGTGTACGAATGCGTGTACTTCTTAATCCAATTTTTTCGATTGTGCCTGTAAATCCATTCACTTTAACCAAATCCCCAACGGTGAAGGGTTTATCAAAAAAGATAATGAAGGAGGCAATGA
>JBILIU010000113.1:0-3900 GCA_044368905.1 Sediminibacterium sp.
AGTCGAATATGCTCCTTCCAATCCAATGACCTAATGGAGTCTTCGTTATATTCTGCACCAATTTTTACTTCTGCCATAATTATCAATACTTTATGAGCAATAAATGCCCTAATCAAGCTGCAAATCTAATACTCCAAGTAAGTTTTGCAATCTAAATATTTGCAAAACAGGGCAAATGTGGATAAAAGGATTAAAGCATTATCTTTATCCCATCGAAAATAAAGCCACATATCCTATTACAGATCTTGTTTTTATCAAAAACAAGGCCGTTGAGCTAGAAGCAGAAAACGTCCAATTTCAGGATTTTTTGAGGAATTTGGATAGTTTAAGCTTGGATAAAGCTGTTTTTGAGCTCTCCGAAGCCATTTCACCCAAAATTGAATGTACTGACTGCGGCAATTGTTGCAAAAGCCTGATGGTCAATATAGATGAGAACGAAGCCAACCACTTATCTGCCCATTTAGGACAGACTAGGGCCGAATTTGACCAAAAATACTTAGATAAAGGTGATTCAGGCAGAATGGTGATCAATGCCATTCCTTGCCATTTCTTAGTGGGCAATAGCTGTAGTGTCTATTCGCATCGTTTTGCTGGTTGCAAGGAATTTCCTGCATTCCATGTACCCGATTTCAATAAAAGGTTGTTTACCACCTATATGCACTATGATCGTTGTCCTATCATTTTTAATGTGATGGAGACTTTAAAAGTAGATACTGGATTTAGTAATAAGCAACTTTAAATCTTAAGTACATGCCCTTACAATTTGGAATAGATATTGTTTTAAAAAATGAACCAAATTGGAAAATGGATCGTATTGCCATGCTCACAAATGATGCTGCAATCACTAAGACAGGGATTATTAGCAGATTGGCATTAAAAAATGCAGGATTTAATTTGATTAAAATATTTTCACCAGAACACGGTATAAAAACAATTGGAGAAGATGGCGCATACATGCAGGATGGATTAGATGAAATCACAGGCCTTCCAGTCATAAGTTTATATGGAGAAAAATACATGCCAACAGCAGATGATTTGAAAGATATTGATGTCATGTTATTTGATATCCTAGATGCAGGTACCAGGTTTTACACTTATTTATGGTCGATGACTTATTGGATTGAAGCAGCAGCAAAGCTGAATAAAACGGCAATCATCTTAGACCGACCGAATCCTTTAGGAGGTAATCAATCATTGATTGAAGGCCCCATGTTAGATGATACCATATCAAGTTTTATAGGTCGATTGAATATTCCTGTAAAGCATCAATGTACCCTAGGAGAATTAGCACTTTATTTTAATGCAACTCAATTTTGGAATGCCAATATCAGTGTTATTACATGCGAGGGATGGAAGCGCGAATATTTTTTTTATGATTGGATCATGAGATGGGTTAATCCTTCACCGGCACTTCAAAATTTTGAAGCGACATTATTATACCCAGGACTTTGTTTTTTTGAAGCAACCAATGTTTCTGTTGGTAGAGGTACAAACTATTCCTTTGAATGGATTGGTGCAGAATGGATGAATATTCCCGCTATGATCTTAGTTGGTAAAAATATATTGAAGGAAGATCTTAAAATTGAAAACTTGTCATTACCCATTACAATAGATGGAAACACAAAAGAAACAAAAGGTATCAGAATAAAAATTATTGAACCGAAATTTTATGCAGCAGTAATGAATGGATTAATCTTATTAAAATTAGTAAAAGATATGCATCCAAAAGAATTCAAATGGATGCCTTATAAAACAAATGCAAATCCAACAGGTGAAAATCATTTGTCATTACTATTAGGCATCCCAAATGCAGAAGCCATATTTGATTTGCCATTACAACAATGGTTACAAAAAATGAGTGTCCTGATAAAAGTAGATAGATGGAAGAAAGAGATTGAAACTTATTTACTGTACAATTAATTAAGGCGCTTCATTCACTTTATCTGTTCTTTTAGTGCCAGCGTATAATTCGTATTCCAATAATCTACAATCAATGGTGGCGTTGAAAAATTCTATTCTGCGACTTGGCTTTAAACGAATTTTCTTAGCCAACTCTAAATTACCTGTGAAAATATAACCTGTCATCCCTTTGCATTTATTCTTCATGTAATCTCCCATACGTGCATAAGTGGCTTCCAATTCAACTTCCTCTCCTAGTCTGTCACCATATTCAGGATTAATCATCAGAATGGCTCCTTCTTCGGGTTCTGGCATTCTAGTCGCTTCAAAATCACATACCTGAAAATCAATTAAATCTTCCACACCAGCAACAGATGCATTTATTTTTGCCACCTTAATGGCGTCTCTGCTAATATCAGATGCGATGATGACTAAATTAGGTAAGTGCCTAACTTGTTCTTCGATAATATTTCGCTCTTTTTCATACACCGTTTTATCATAACCAATGATGTGCATGAAAGCATAATTATTTCTAAATAAGCCAGGTGCTCTCTTAGTGGCAATCAATGCGGCTTCAATCGCCAAGGTTCCAGAACCACACATAGGATTTACAAAGGCGCCAAACTTATTCCACTTAGTAGACAATATAGTTGCTGCTGCCAATGCTTCTAACATCGGTGCTTTACCTGGAAGTTTACGATAACCATGACGGGCTAAAGAATCTCCCGATGTATCTAAGAATATTTCAGCTTCATCATTTTTCCAAAATAAATACACCACAGCACCCGCTAATTCTGAACCAGTAGACGGACGCTTTCCAGTAACTTCACGCATTCGATCTACAACAGCATCTTTCACTCTCAGGTTGGCAAATAAATTGGTAGATATAGTATCATTGAAAACATTACTTATGACCGAAAAATAACCATCAGGCTGAATCATTGTTTCCCAAGGGATAGTCACCAAGTTTTTATGCAATTCATCTGGGTCATTACAAATAAATGTTTTTAATGAATACATTACCTGACTTGCACAACGCAGGTTTAAATTTAAACGGATACAATCATTGACGGTACCAGTTAATTCCACCCCAGTTTGAAAAACCCTGTCCACATCAAAACCCAAACCAATCACTTCTGACCTTAAAGCAGGAGCCAACCATTTATTACAGGTGATGATGATTTTATTACGGGTGGTAAATGCTTGCATAATATAAAAATAGGTCAAAAATAACCAAAGGCCTTAAAGCAAAAATCCTCAACTATCTAGTGGATATGTTGAGGATTCTTTGTGGGAGCACACGGGCTCGAACCGCGGACCCTCTCGGTGTAAACGAGATGCTCTAAACCAACTGAGCTATGCTCCCTAAGGGGTGCAAAAATAAGGGGGTATTTTCAATTTCCCAAAAAAAAGATAAATTAATTTAATTGTACCGCTGGAAGCCTATTGGACTGGCTATCGTAAACGAAAAGCTCCACTATTTCCATGCTCCAGTATTTATGCAAGGGAGAAGCTTTCAATACTTCTTCTACATCCACCTTTGTATTAGCATTGACAACAATCCAAGATTGCTGTGTCTCCATACTTACTGTGTAAGTTTCTATAACACCTTTATTCAATAGATAATTAATATAAGTTCTATGCGGAGGCACCAAAGACATAAACTCCTCGTCCATGTCAAAAGATATGATTGCTTGATACTTATTCATCTAATCTAAATTACAAAATATCTGGAATTTACAATTAGATTCCTCCTTCTTTTTCTTATAAATTTAATTGTGTCTAAATTGTCTAATCACATGTCTATTTTAATTCAACAAAACTGATCCTTCCTCCGGATCCAGCTAAATATGCACCTCTTTTTGAAGGATGTTTTTTTGCAATATGAAATGATTCTTTGCTAATCGTTTTCCAAGAAGCCCCATTGTCTTTTGAAAAATCTACCCCAGAAGTACCACAAGTAATCAACCGATCATTATCAATAAATTCAACAGATGATTT
>JBILIU010000114.1:0-3881 GCA_044368905.1 Sediminibacterium sp.
CTGCTTTCATAGGCGCTATTTTACTTGAAACGGTTAACTATATAGAACATTATGGTTTGCAAAGAGAAAAAGGATCAACTGCATTATTTGAAAGAGTACAGCCACATCATAGTTGGAATAGCAACCATATTATTGGAAGATTGATGCTATTTGAACTCAGTAGACATAGTGATCATCATTATATGGCCTCACGCAAATACCAGGTGTTGAGGAATATGGATGAAGCACCACAAATGCCAACCGGTTATCCTGGTATGATCATCCTTTCTCTCTTCCCTCCTCTTTGGTTCAAAATCATGCATCAACAGATGCGTAAGTACAGCCTTTTGCCCAATAATTAAGGCTCCGTTTAAAATGTCGTACCTTGCAGTCCATTATGAGTACGAATTTTAAAGAATTAGGCTTAATTGAGCCTATCCTATTAGCCCTTTTCGAAGAAGGCTACACCACCCCAACGCCTATTCAAGCACAGTCGATCCCTATTATATTAGAAGGAAAAGACTTACTTGGTTGCGCACAAACCGGCACAGGTAAAACTGCCGCTTTCACCCTTCCTATTATCCAGTTATTGTTACAACATAAACCTGCAGAAAGGCGTAAAAAAATTAGAACATTAATTGTTACCCCAACACGAGAATTGGCTATTCAGATTGCAGAAAATTTTGAAGCATACGGAAGACATACCCCATTGAATTGCACTGTTATTTTTGGTGGCGTAGGTCAAGGACCACAGGTGACTGCACTTAGAAATGGCGTAGATGTAGTCATTGCTACACCAGGTCGTTTATTGGATTTAATGAATCAAGGTCATCTTAGTTTAAGAGACGTAGAATTTTTTGTATTAGATGAGGCAGATCGTATGTTAGACATGGGATTTGTGCATGATATTAAAAAACTATTGGCAGTCTTACCAAAGAAAAGACAATCCCTATTCTTCTCTGCAACCATGCCTACTGAAATTGTGAGTTTAGCAAATGCTATTTTAAATAAACCAAGCTCAGTATCGGTTACACCAGTTTCGTCGACAGTAGAAATCATTGAACAATCGGTTTATTTTGTAGATAAAGTCAATAAGAATTCCTTATTAATGGAATTGTTGAAAGACCAAAATATCAAAAATGTATTGGTCTTTACTAGAACAAAACATGGTGCTGATAAAGTGGTGAACCTATTGGTGAAAAACAATGTTTCTGCAGAAGCGATCCATGGTAATAAATCTCAAAATGCTAGACAAAGAGCATTAAGTAATTTTAAAGATCAATCCACCAGGGTATTGGTTGCTACTGATATTGCTGCAAGAGGAATTGATGTGGATGAATTAGCACATGTAATTAACTTTGAGATTCCGAATATTCCCGAAACCTATGTACACCGTATTGGTAGAACTGGAAGAGCTGGCGCATCTGGTGCAGCTTATTCTTTCTGTGATTATGAGGAGAAGGCATACTTAAAAGACATTGAAAAACTGATTGGCAAATCCATCCCAGTGATTGAAAGCCATCCCTACCCAATGCAGCAGTTTCACGCAAATAAAACCTCAAAAGACGCAGGATGGGGCAAGCCCAATAATGTAAGAGGAAGGGCCCCACGTGAAGGCGGAGGGAATGGTGGACAGAATGGAGGACAAAAAAGACGTTTTCCTAATTCAAAACCGACTAGGTAATATTATCTTTGAGATAAGTACCTAAATCGTATGTTATGAAAAAAATGTTGATTTGTTTTTTGTGCCTTAACGCGCTTATTATTTCTCCCCTATTTGCACAAGAACGTCCTATTGCAAAAACAGACCTGCTTAGCAGTGCGAAATTAATAGACCTTCAATTCACAAATCCTGAAATTGATTCCTTATTCAATGATGTAATTGACAATTTGGCGAACTACAAAGCAATGCATGCATTGTCTTTGAATAATAGTACCCCATTAAGTCTTTGGCATACCGCAATCCTTCCTGGTATGAAATTGAACAAAGTGCAAAAACCAATTATTTGGGATGCGCCTATTACTGTTAAACTTCCAGCTAATAAAAATGAGCTTGCATTTTACACAGTGGAGCAATTGGCTTCTTTAATTAAAAATAAAAAAATCAGTTCCCTTGAATTAACAAGCTTCTTTATTGATAGAATCAAAAAATACGGTGATACATTGCAATGTGTGATTAGTATTCAGGAAGATCTTGCTTTTGCACAAGCAAAACAAGCAGATGCCGAAATTGCTGCTGGTAAATACAGAGGTCAATTACATGGTATCCCTTATGGCTTAAAAGATTTATTTGCTGTAAAAAATACAAAGACCACTTGGGGCGCTGCGCCTTATCAAAATCAAACCATCCAAGAAGATGCTTTTGTGTATGAAAAAATGAAAGCTGCCGGTGCTGTATTGGTCGCTAAATTTACATTGGGCGCATTGGCGATGGGCGATTATTGGTATGGAGGTAGAACAAAAAATCCATGGAATTTAAATACTGGTTCTTCTGGATCATCTGCAGGTTCAGCTTCTGCAACGGTTGCAGGATTAGTGCCATTTGCAATAGGAACTGAAACCTGGGGAAGCATTGTCTCTCCAGCAACAACCTGTGGTGCAACAGGTCTTAGACCTACTTTTGGTAGCATTAGCCGTTCGGGTGCAATGGCATTGAGTTATAGTTTAGATAAAGTGGGGCCAATTACACGTTCTGCTAATGACGCAGCCATTGTATTTCATTATTTGCATGGCACAGATGGTAAAGATGGATCTGCTGTTGATATGCCATTCAATTACGCCCCAAAAACAAATCTGAAAACTTATAAAATTGCTTACGCAAAAAACTATTTTGATAAAATCAAAGACACCAATCGTTCAGAGTTTGAAGTGTTGAAGCAATTTAGAAAAATGGGCATTGAATTAATCCCAATTAATTTCCCAGATAGCGGTGTGTATCAGTTCAATATTATGGATGTAGTTATTGGCGCTGAAGCTGGTGCGCAATTTGACGAGATGACCCGTTCAGGATTAGATGATGCATTAACAAGACAAACAAAAAATGATTGGCCAAATTCATTTAGAACCTCCAGGTTTGTTCCTGCTGTGGAGTATATCAATGCACAAAGGCATAGAACAATCCTTATGCAAAAAGTCAATGAAGTGATTTCGCAATATGATGCCATCATTTGCCCTTCTAGAGGCGGTGGAAATCAATCTGCCATTACCAATTTAACAGGGCATCCTGTGGTTTGTGTTCCAACAGGATTAGACGCAAAATGGCAATTACCTACAGGCATAAGTTTTGTAGGAAAATTATTTGACGAAGGCACTATTTTAAATATTGCACATCAATATCAAAAAGCAACTGGTTGGGATGAAATACATCCTACCATGTTCAAATAAATAGTAAAGACGATGAATGAAATAAAGAAAGTAGCGATTGAAAAACTTGGATACGGTTTTATACAAGACCTTCCAAAGGGCAAGGATGAATACTATTTGCGCAATCAACAAAATAGAAGTGGTATTCAATATCGCTCTCTAACTGCATTAGAGATTGAAATTTTAGTGCGTAATGGTAATTCAAGTGACGACTGGTCAAAATTATTAGTATCCAATGCCTTTAATCCAGAGCTAGTTAAGAATTGTTCTTTTTTCGGATTGGTTCGTATTGGGAATTTAGAAACAACCTGTCTTTGCTTTAGTGATTTAACGGTGCCTGTTGGGTTATACAACTCTACAATCATCAGTTCAGATTTTGGTAATAATGTAGCCATACATAGTGTCAGTTATCTATCTCATTATATTATTGGAGACGAAGTGATCATCAATAATGTCAATGAATTGGTGACAACGAACCATGCAAAATTTGGTAACGGTATTCTCAAAAAAGGCGAATCGGAATCTGTAAGAATCTGGTT
>JBILIU010000115.1:0-3866 GCA_044368905.1 Sediminibacterium sp.
CTACAGATATAGGTGCATTCGCATTGAATTTATCAGTTGGCTTAATTTTTTCCTTACAAGCAAACAATCCTAAGATCAGGACGAAGGCAACATAATTTAACTTTCTCAAATTGGTCTAATTTTAGTGCTTAAAGATAGCTAAAATGCCATGTTTTAGGAAAGAAAATAGATGAATGGTTGAATTATCGGCCCTGTTTAAATTGAATGAACTTCTGTTGAATGAAATAGCCCAATTCCAGGTCGTTCAACAATGCTAGGGTTGGGTATGCTGGCTTGCAGTATTCCATAAACAGATCCAGCCTTATACCATCTAATTTTGTAAGCTTTTGGACAAAGCGCTTGGTAAAGCGGTAGTTAATGTACTTTTCTTGTTCCTGGTACAATAGCCTATTTTGCAAAAATTGAAGATTTCGGTTTCGCTTGAACCTAAACATATTGATGATTTCATTGACATCGAAACCAATTGTAACCCCTCCATTTCCAAAAATATTTTGTTGGTTACTTAGTTTTAAGCCAGGAGGCTCGTAATTAAAGTATTTGGCATAATCCATTCTATTTTGAATGGAATCATACCTGTAATAACTATTGCGAACTCTCACTTCTGGAAGATCGAAACCAGTTACATGAATCATGATATTGAAATTGCTAGGATCCTCTACTTGATCTAGTGAAAATTTTTGGGTGTTTTTCCCAAACAAAGAAAATGTTAAAGAGTCTTTTGCTTGAATGGTGATTAAATACCTACCCAAAGAATCGGTTTGTGTCCTGCTGTATTTAGTGTAGACCATCACTGCTTCAATTGGCATTCTTCCAGAAATATCATAGACCACACCACTAATGGTGCGCATCTGTGCATTAACCGAGGAAAAGGCGACACAGGTCAATAATAAAAATATTAGGAGGCTTTGCTTCATGAATGGCTGTAAAAATAAACAATTCAAGTCTATCTGGATGTTAAAATATAGTTGGCCAAATCGATAACAATGCACCCAAGAGTATGGTCCCTAAAACGACCCATTGTGGTGCAATTTTATAACGCACTAGTACAATCGCAGTTGTACAAAAAACAAATAGGTAGACTCCTATATTCATGCCAGTCATGATGCCTAAATCAAATACAATATCTTTTAATAAAAATAAAGTAGCCCCTAGCATAATGCCCACCACAGCTGCATAGATGCCTTCTAATGACCGATAAAACAATGCATACTTTTTTAGTTTCTGCCATATGGGGAAAAAGAATAAGACAATTAAAAAGCTTGGTAAAAAAACGCCAATACTAGCCACCACAGCACCTATAATCTGTCCTCCTATTCCTTTTTCTTCTAAAGCCAATGCGCCGGTAAAGCTTGCAATAGAAAAAATTGGACCAGGAATGGCCCTTACAATTCCAGAACCTGTTAAAAAAGCTGCACTATTTATTTTTAACACATCTCTTTTACTTTCTTTAACCTGATCGGTGCTTGGACGAGTTACATATTGTTCATACATCATGGGAATTAAAACGTCACCGCCACCAAATACAAAACTTCCAAATCGATAATTATTTTCAAAGAGATTATACACTTTACGATGCTCCCAGTTTTGACGTGTCGCTTGTTCAGATAAAAAACCAGCTGTAAGAAAAAATAAAATGAATAAATGTAAATGCACCCATTTAATTTGTTTAGGTGCAGCACCTTGATCGGGAATTCTTTTATTACTAAAATTAGTGATAATGCCAGCTAAAACAATTACAACGGGTATCGTCCAAGGGGTTTTAAAGCCAATATAAGTAAGTATGGCAACCAGTAAAAAAATTAAAAGAGTAATGGTATTATTGATTGCTTTTTTATATAAAAGATAAGTGGCGCTGGCGATAAAACCAATCACCATTGGTTGTAACAAATGCAAGGTTTTCAAAACTGGTTGTAAATCAAAATGGGTATAGGCGATGGCTAGACTTGCCATAAAACTAGTGGCTGGTAAAATCCATATAAGTAAAGTGATTAAGGCTAGTGGGAAACCGCCTCTTTTAAATGCAATCAAAACAATTGTTTGCGTAGAGGACGCCCCAGGCAACAATTGGCAAAAAGCATTGTATTCCATCAATTCCTCCGAAGTAATATCCTTTCTTTTTTCTACAAATCGATGTTGCAGTAAGCCAATATGTACTTGAGGACCACCAAAAGCGGTTAAGCTATGCTGGAACACGGCTTTTAAAAATGGTATATGTCTTAATAGGTGCAATCAGATTGATTTATGTAAAAATAAAATAATTTATTTGCATCTAAAGCTTTTAATAAATTATCAGTCAAGTATATAAAAAATTAACTATGATAAATTGTATCTTTGCACTATGAGAAATTTGTTTTTTTTAAGTGTTTTATTCATGGCTTTTGGATGTGGCAAAAGCAATTATGCAACCTATCAACCTGTTTATGCTAGTATCAATTGGGAGGAGCAACCTGACTACAGTCAATTAAAGAATTGGGCGGCCCATCCACTTAAAATAGACCCTTCTGACAGCGTACCAGCTAGTATCTTAACAAAGTACCAACCCAAAAGCTTAGCAGATGTGTTTTTTGTGCATCCAACAACTTATTTAGATCCTGCAATGCCGAATGGCTGGTCTGCGTCTTTAAAAGATATTGCTTTGAATATTAATACCGACTACACGACTATTTTGAGTCAAGCAAGCATATTTAATGAAGTGGGTATGGTCTATGCACCAAGGTATCGACAAGCACATATCAGCAGTTACTACCCAGTCAATAAAATAGATACCATCAATGCATTGGCTGCATTCGAATTAGCTTATCAGGATGTGAAAAAAGCATTTGAATTTTATTTGACCAATCACAATCAAGGCAAGCCCATCATCATTGCAGCGCATAGTCAAGGAAGCACGCATGCTAAAAGATTACTAAAAGAATTTTTTGACGGAAAAGTATTGTCCAAGCAATTGGTGTCTGCATATATTGTAGGCATGGCAATTGATCCGAATGAATTTACAAGTTTAAAAGCTTGTGCCAAGCCAACCGAAACAGGATGTATCTGTGCATGGCGAACTTATAAAGAGGGATATGTTCCACCAATTATCCAAAAGGAGCAATTCAATTCCATTGTGACTAATCCACTAAGCTGGGACAAAGATCAAATTTCGGTGAGCAGAAAAGTAAATCAAGGAGCCGTATTATATAACTTTAAAAAAGTCATACCTAATGTGGCCGCAGCAAATAACCATGAAGGTGTATTGTGGACACCTAAGCCTAAGTTTTTTGGAAATTTTTTATACAACACAAAGAATTATCATATAGCAGACTATAACTTATTCTATATGAGTGTTCGTAAAAATGCAATGGACAGAGCTTTACAATTTGCAAGCAGCTCATCAAATTAATTACCTATAACACTTAAAAATTTAATGCGCATTATTTTAAGTTGCTCCCAAGTGTAGTCATTTTCACTCAACTCTTGTTGTGCTATTTGTAATGAA
The DNA here is from genome assembly GCA_044368905.1 of Sediminibacterium sp. Taxonomy (GTDB): domain Bacteria; phylum Bacteroidota; class Bacteroidia; order Chitinophagales; family Chitinophagaceae; genus Sediminibacterium. The sequence goes on from JBILIU010000115.1 coordinate 3,479, forward strand.
GAGGTCTCGCAACTTTTGAAATATTCAAGGATCTCTTCTTGATCATATTCATCTAGCCATTCATCAATGGCATAATCTAAATTTAATTTGGTACCACTTGCTGCAATGGTTTCCATTTCCTCTAACAAACTATCTAATCTTAGGTCTTTATTTTTTGCAATGGTTTCTAAAGGAATCTTCTTGTCTACATTTTGAATGATGTAGATTTTATTACTTGATTTATTGGCCACAGACTTCATCACAAAATCATCCGGCTTTTCGATATTGTGCTCTATTACATATTGTTCAATCAATTGAATAAATGCTTCGCCATATTTGATGGACTTGCCCTTGCTCACACCTTGGCAACGCTCTAGTTCAGTGAATGAGGTAGGATATAATGTGGCCA
>JBILIU010000028.1:0-14419 GCA_044368905.1 Sediminibacterium sp.
CTTTTATTGTAACAAAATAAAAACAGTTTTAATTTTTTAATAATAAATTTGTTTTATGCAATCAAATATTACCATGGTTTTAGGGGCATCGCCCAATCCAGAAAGATATAGTTATATGGCCACTGTCCTGTTATTTGAAAAAGGACACGCTATTTATCCCTGTGGGATAAAAAAAGGGATGATCCAATCTCTGCCAATCGAGCAAGAATGGCCAATTCCCGGTTCCATCACCACTTTGACTTTGTATTTAGGCCCTACAGCACAAGAAGCATATTACGATCAAATTATTGCATTAAAGCCTCAACGTATTATTTTCAATCCAGGTACTGAGAATCCTACATTGGTTCAACTAGCGCGCACTGCTAATATTGAAACAATTGAAGCATGTACTTTGGTGATGTTAACGACCGGACAATATTAGGGGAATTTTAATAAGCCTGTCCCCAGCCAGCACGGTCCAATATTCGATATTGTATGGCTTCACTAATATGCTGATTTTGAATGTCTTTTGCCCCGTCTAAATCTGCGATGGTACGTGCTACTTTGATGATTCGATCATAGGCTCTTGCACTCAAATGGAATTGCTCCATGGCCATCTTTAATAATTTAGAAGACTCGTCGTCTAATTTTGCCCATTCTTTTAATTCAATAGATTGCATTTGTGCATTTGTGTTGATGCCTAACCGCTTTGCATATCGGTTTGATTGAATGGATCTTGCTTTTTGTACCCTGTTTCGGATGGTCAATGAGCTTTCTATAATGCTATTGTTTGTTAGTTCCTCATAATTTACAGGGACCACTTCAATTTGCAAATCAATCCTGTCAAGTAATGGTCCTGAAATTTTGTGAAGGTATTTTCCTACAATGCTTGGACTGCAGGTGCAGGCTTTTTGAGGATGATTAAAATACCCACATGGGCAGGGATTCATCGAAGCAAAAAGCATAAATCTACTGGGGAACTCGACAGTTTGTCTTGATCTAGATATGCTCACAAATCCTGCTTCCATGGGTTGACGTAAAATTTCTATTGCGGCTCTGCTAAATTCTGGCAGTTCGTCTAAAAACAAAACACCATTATGCGCCATCGATATTTCTCCAGGTTGAGGTATGGATCCGCCTCCCACCAAAGCAATAGCTGATAAGGAGTGATGCGGGTTTCTAAAAGGACGGATTTGCATCAGTCCAGCCTTCTGGGATAGCTTTCCCAACAAGCTATACACTTTACTCGTCTCCAATGTTTCTGCATGACTCATTGCGGGGAGTATACTGATACTCGTTTTTGCAAGCAATGTTTTTCCTGCTCCAGGCGGTCCAACCATGATCAAATTATGTCCTCCTGCAGCGGCAATTTCAATGGCTCTTTTTGCTTGAAGCTGTCCCTTGATAAAAGCAAAATCAAAATCAACGGGATTTGTGATTGGTGTTTTCTTCTCCGAATCCATTTGTTGAAAAGGCGAACAAGCATCGGGATGATTGCAAAAATTTGTGACTTCTGTGAGGTGGTCAAATGCAAATACTTTAAGCCCCTCAATTAAAGATGCCTCAGCTGCGTTGATTGTTGGAATGATCAATCCTGCCAAGCCAGCTTCTTTTGCATAAATCGCCATCGCAAGCACCCCTTTGATTGGTTGGAGTGCGCCATTTAAACTAAGCTCACCCATCATTAAGTAATCAGTTAAAACTGCTGAATTGATAATTTGATCCGATGCAGCAAGGATACCAATGGCAATAGGAAGATCAAAAGCTGGCCCTGTTTTTTTGATATCAGCTGGTGCTAAATTGATGACCAATTTTGTTCTTGGCATCTGAAACCCATTGGCCTTAATAGCAATTTCTGTGCGATGTAAACTTTCTTTGACGGCGGTATCAGGGAGTCCAACGATACAATAGCCCTGTCCCATACTCACATTGACTTCTACTTGTATACCGATGGCGTCCATACCATATAAGGAAGCACCCCTTGTTTTAACGAGCATGTTTCTTTGAAAAATAGCAAATAACTGAAACCGTATTTAAGTATTTATACGTTCAACCAAATCCACAACGCCTTCTCTTTCTAAAATAAGGTAGCCAAGTCTATCCTGGCTTACCCCTTTTTTCAAGGTATAATTAAACAACAAAGTCTTGTCAATGACAGTCGTTTCAAAATAACAAAATTGTATATGCGGGTAGACCTTTAATGGTTCGCTAATTTCATATAAATGGGTAGATAAAATACACAAGGATTGTTTTAAAGCTTGTAAACCTTCAATCACTTTTGTACTACACTTCATTGCATCAATAATATTGGTCCCTTTAAATAATTCGTCTATGAGTACTAGGTATTTTTTTCCATCCATCACCTGCGTTAAAGTATGCTTAATGCGTTGCACTTCATTAAAGAAATAACTTTCTCCTTTGAGCACATTGTCGGCAGTGGTTAGATTGGTGATTAATCCATCAAAAACACTGAGCTTGCATTTTTTTGCTGGTACACCCATACCAATATGCGCAAGGTAGGCGAGTAGTCCAACTGTTTTAATAAAAGTACTTTTACCGGCCATATTTGCGCCAGTTAAAAATAAAAAACCTGCTTGATCAGTTAAGCTTAAATCATTCCCAACTGCATTGTTTACAAGTGGATGCACTGCACCCTCAAATTCAATCATGGGCGTAAGTTGATCCACCCATTCTGGAAATATAAACTGGTATTCCTGTATCGCAGTAGCCATGCTATAATAAGCATCTAACACATAAAAATGTGCTTGCAAATTTTTGATCTGTGTTTTATATTGGTAGTAAAAAAAGTAACCTAATTCCAATACAGCTTGAGGATCATTTTTTAAATTTTTGCTGTTGATATGTAGACAATCTAAATTGGCGATTCCTTGCTTGATGGGCTTAATTAAAGCATGGAGTGCAATATTATGGGTATACCCCTCAAACACTTTAAGCCACTGATCTAATGCTTGAACAAAATTCAATAAGTGCTGAACAGAATAAGCAATTAAAGCATAGTCTGTTTTATTCCAGAATTGGTACCAATAGGCGCCGGTAAAACTATTGTGTTTTGGAATCTGTGAAAAGCCAGTTCCATAAAACTGATCAATGACCAAACAGGTGCCATTCGAAATTTTCATCTGGTCTAAAAAAGCTTTCTCAGCAATAAAAATTTCTAAGGCAGATTGCCTAGATTCAATGGCATACTTGGAAGCTAATGGTGCTGTGATGAGCTGCATCCAATGTGCTTTACCACCATTTGTTTTACAAAAATCTAAATGACTAGCCAGCCCTTTAGATTCATAGTTATCCAATAATCCAATATCGAGTATCGTGGTTTTATCTACCTGCATTTAACTTCTTGTAAACTGCATTCTGCTTCCTTTTTGTGCTTCATTGAACTGTCCTTGATGATAAACCAGGTGTCCATTGACAAAAGTAGATTGAATGCTGTAAGGAAATTGAGTACCCTCAAATGGACTCCACCCGCATTTGTATAATATATTGTCTTTAGTCACTGTGTAAGGCAGTTCTTTTACAAGTACAAGATCTGCATAATAACCTTCTCTTATAAAGCCTCTTTCTTTAATTTGAAAACAAGTAGCAACGGCATGGCTCATTTTCTCTACCATTTTTTCCATGCTCAATTTTCCTTCATGTACATATTTTAGCATCAGCATCAAACCATGTTGCACCAAGGGCAATCCTGCATGCGCATGCACATAGTCTTCTTGCTTTTCGGCCCAGGTATGAGGTGCATGATCTGTCGCAATAATATCTAGTTGGTCATTCAATAAACCTTCCCATAATGCAGTTCTATTTTCTGCTGATTTAATGGCTGGATTACATTTTATTAAATTGCCTTTTGCGGCATAATCGTCTGCGGTAAAATGTAAATGATGCACACAAACTTCTGCAGTAATACGTTTTTCTGCCAATGGTTTAAGGTTAGAGAACAACTGTAATTCTTTAGCAGTACTAATATGCAAGATGTGCAATCTTGTATCAAATTTTTTAGCCAATTGAATGGCTTTGAAGGAAGACTCAAAGCAAGCGTCTACATCTCTGATAACGGGATGGTCGCTTGTTTCTAATATAGCTTTGGTTGATTCTAAATTTGCTTTATTCTTTTTAATAATAGCTTCTTCCTCGCAATGTGTAGCAATTAATAATTCAGAGCCTTCAAAAATGCGTTCTAAAACAATAGGGTTGTCAACTAATAAATTACCAGTAGAGGATCCCATAAATATCTTTACACCACAAACCTCATTTTTTTTTGCATTGGTTTTTAAAATCTCTTCTACATTGTCCTGAGAAGTGCCCATGAAAAATGAATAGTTCGCTAATGCGTTTGATGCTGCAATTTGATATTTATCTTCTAGCAATTCTTGTGTAAACACGGGAGGGTTGGTATTGGGCATTTCCATGAAACTTGTGGTACCTCCTGCTACAGCTGCTTTTGCTTCGGTATAAATATTGGCTTTATGGGTCAAACCGGGCTCTCTAAAATGCACTTGATCATCTATTACACCAGGTAAAAGAAATTGACCTGTACCATCTATTTCTTGCACTTCAAAATCTGTTTCAATCTTACTCGCTATTTTTTCTATCCTTCCATTCTTTATTAAAACATCTCCTACAAAGCGACGACCTTCATTGACAATGGTGGTATTTTTAATTAAGTAGTTTGACATAAAAATATTTTAGTTTTCTATATGAATGGTGAAATAGACAAAATTAGCATTTACTTTATCTAGATTAGATAATAATGGAATACTGGGGGACACTTTTTTCAGATCTCTAAAACCATAGCTAAATTTAACTTCAGGAGAAATAGTGGCATACCTCAAATAAAAACTTAATCCTACGCCAATCTCTGCACCAAAATCTGTACCTTTTAAAATACTTGGGTAACTGTTTGCATCTTTTGGAATAAATACCCCACTAGGATTGATTTTTCCTGGTCCACCACTTGCCAAATCAAAATCAAATTTACCTCCCACAATTAAATAATGTCGCATAAAATCGTTAAACCTAAATCCATTGTATCTATCTGACTGAAACTTGATACCAATAGGAAGCTGAATGACAGTAGATGCTGTGCTAAAAGTTTGAGAAGAATCTTTGGTTGCTTTGACATTAAATTTGAAACTTTTATTACCACTAATTAATATGTTCGGGTTCACTCTTAAATAAAGGTTATTTGAGATTTTTTTTGTACCTACTAAGCCCAAATTAAAAAAAGTGGTATTGATTGGACTTATTTTAATAGCACTCATAGGATTTTGACTTGAAGTACCGGAAGATAAAAATCTACTATCTAAACGATAGGAGGTATAATAGTTACTTAATCCCACGCTTATTCCAAAAAAATATGAATTATTGTCATGGTTAGGACGAAACACTTCATCCCTTTGTGCTATTGCAGCACTGCTGATACATAGACATAGTATTACTAAGCCTATTTTATTCCGCAATAAATACTGCATATACCTAAGGTTAATTTTTTCTGAATGACTTGTTTAAATCCAACTTGTTCAAAGATGCTAATAAAGGCAGCACCCTCTGGAAAAGCAATGACACTATCATTTAAATATTGATAGGCTGCTCGATTACCTGAAAATAATTTTCCAATGGTTGGTGTGACCCAGTTCATGTAAAATTGATAAATAGGCTTGAACCAAAAACTACTAGGTTGAGAAAATTCAAGAATCACCAATTTGCTACCTGGTTGCAAGACCCTATAAATTTCACTCAATCCTTTTTCTAAGTTGGCAAAGTTGCGAACGCCAAAAGCCACCATCGCTGCATCAAAAGTTTGATCCTCAAATGGAATGGCAGTGCTGTCGCCAGTGATGAGTTGAATGCGATCACTTAATCCTTTATCTGCAATTTTAATTCTTCCATACTGCATCATGCCTTCGGAAATATCAATCCCTGTAATTTTTTTTGGCGCAATTGTTTTATCAGCCATCAAAGCCATATCGGCTGTTCCTGTAGCGATATCTAATAAATGATTGATTTTTTGTTGTCCAAAATAAGCAATGGCTTTTTTGCGCCATCCTTGGTCAATGCCTAAGCTTAAAAAGCGGTTTAAAAAGTCATATCTTTTTGCAATATGATCGAACATGGTAGCAACCTGTTCTTTTTTAGCAGCATGACTCGCTGCATAGGGCACTATTTTATCGTGTTCATATTCACTCATAGGGCAAAGATATTGATTTTGTGGATGCTTTGATTATCTTCGTTTTTCATGAAAGCAAGGATCTATAAATCTACCGGTAGTTGGTATAGCGTAAAGCTAGAAAATGGCCAATTTTGTCAAGCCCGAATCAAAGGGGTGATTAAATTGGATGCCATTACCTCTACCAATCCAATTGCAGTGGGCGATTGGGTGGATTGCGCCATGGAGGAGGATGTAGAGCAGGCGGTCATGATTCATCATATTAAAGAAAGAGACAATTATGTGGCCAGGCAGTCACCCCATAATAAAAGGCAACAACATATTATTGCCTCCAATATGGATCAATCTATTTTATTAGCAACATTAAAATCTCCTAAGACCTCACAGGGTTTTATAGACCGTTTTTTAGTCTCTTGTGAAGCCTTTCATATTCCTGCCATCATTGTGTTTAACAAAGCTGACATATATGGGCCCGAAGAGTTAGAAAGGTATGTGGAATTAGAAGCAATGTACCAGGCGGTTGGATATCAAGTGTTGTTAATTAGTATCGAACAAAAAATGGGCCTTGAACCATTGGATGCGTTATTGAAAAATAAAACGACATTGGTTAGTGGACATAGTGGTGTTGGTAAATCTTCCTTAATTAATTATTTATTTCCACACCTTGATTTAACTACACAGGAAGTGAGTGGATGGAGTGGCAAAGGAATGCATACGACTACATTTGCACAGATGTATGATTACCCTGGAGGTGGCGCTGTGATTGATACACCAGGTATGCGTGAATTAGGATTGGTGAATTTAGATAAAGAGGAATTGGCACAATACTTTCCAGAAATGCGAGCGAAAATGCAGGATTGTCAATTCAATAATTGCCAACACATCAACGAGCCAGGCTGTGCAGTGAAAGCTGCTGTAGAAAAAGGCATTATTTCCGAAGCACGCTTTTTTAGCTATGTGGATTTATGGCATGGGATCGAAGAAAAAAAATACTAGACTAGTTTATACTCCAACTTACTTGGTAGCATCTGGTGCGTCGTTGTAATCGCTAAACCAAGAAGCATACTTCACATAATTATTAGAGATGCGATTAATCTCTCCATGAATTAAATCCTCGGAAACCATCTTCACTTTCTTTGCAGGTACGCCAGCATAAATACTACCAGCTTCTACAATCGTCCCTTCTAATACCACCGCTCCGGCTGCAATAATGGCATTGCAATGTACCACGCAGGCATCCATCACAATACTCCCCATGCCTATCAATACATTGTCATGAATGGTACAACCATGCACCATGGCATTGTGACCAATCGATACATTGTTGCCAATATTAGTGGGGTGTTTTTGATAAGTACAATGAATTATTGCACCATCTTGCACATTGACTTTGTCGCCCATTTTGATATAATGCACATCCCCGCGAATCACCGCATTGAACCAAATAGAACAATCTGCCCCCATACTGACTTCGCCCACAATGGTGGCATTGGGTGCAATAAAACAATTTTCACCAAATTGGGGTTCTTTTCCGTTAACGGGTAGTATGGTTGCCATAAAAATGCGACTTTTGTACTGCAATTTATACCGAATGTCCAGATTAAACAATAGACAATTTTTTTTACAGCATTTAGCCCAAACCTCCCCTAAGCCCATTGGCCTAGAAGTGGAGCGTGCATCGGGCGTATATATCTATGATACAGATGGCAAATCCTATGTCGATATGATTGCTGGATTCAGTGTTTGCAATATTGGACATAGTCATCCAAAAGTAATTGCTGCAATAGAACAGCAGATTAAACAATACATGCATGTGATTGTATATGGAGAATTCATTCAATCACCACAGGTGCAATACGCAAAAGCATTATTGTCTTTGTTGCCCGAAAATTTACAATCCATTTATTTTACCAATAGCGGTACAGAAGCTGCAGAGGGTGCCATGAAATTGGCTAAGCGCGTAACAAAGCGAACAAGGATTGTGGCATTTGATGGCGCATATCATGGCAGTACGCAAGGTGCTTTAAGTGTGATGGGGGATGAGTATTTTAGAAATGCTTACCGTCCATTATTACCAGATGTATTGCATCTAAGGTACAATAACATGGAGGATATTGATTTGATTGATCATCATGTAGCCTGTGTGATGGTAGAACCTGTACAAGCCGAAACTGGTGTAACAGGCGCATCTGCTGCATGGTTAAAAGCATTAAGAATAAAATGCGATGCGCTATGTATTTTATTGATCTTTGACGAAATTCAATCTGGCTTTGGAAGAACAGGTACCTTATTCGCTTTTGAACAATATGGCGTAGTGCCTGATATTTTACTAACTGGTAAAGCATTGGGTGCAGGCTTGCCTCTAGGAGCATTCATTAGTTCTCCAGCCATGATGAGCACTTTGACCTATGCGCCTGTATTAGGCCATATCACAACGTTTGGTGGAAATCCAGTTGCATGCGCTGCGGGCAAAGCAGGCTTAGAAGTACTGCTTGATTCGGGTTGGATGGATGAAGTAAAAATGAAAGAAACATATTTGGCAGAAGTATTAACGCATCCTGCAATTTTGAATAAACAATACAAAGGACTTTGGATGTCTTTGCAATTTGCGACTCCTGAAATCACCAAAAAAATTGCCGCTAATTGTGTGGCCAATGGCGTGATCACAGATTGGTTCTTATTTGCAGAAGATCGTATACGAATAGCGCCACCATTGAGTATTACAATGGACGAATTAAAAATTGCAGTGCAAAAAATAATAGAAAGCATTGACCAGTCTTTATAATACAATTAAACTATTAAGTATCATTGGTCGTGAAATACATTTTTAGCAATCTCCTGTCCTACAAAAACGTCTATATAAATTTTCGTAAATAGGAATGATGTGGTGGATATCAAACAATTTTGCTTGCTCTAATGCATTGTGCTTAAAAGCTTTTAATTTAGCATCATCTGTAAGTAATTCAATTGCTCTTGCGCTCATCGTAGCCACGTCGCCCACATTCGCGGTATAGCCTGTTTTTCCATCAATATTGATTTCACCTAATCCTCCTGCATTGGAACTAATCACAGCTACACTGGAAGCCATTGCTTCTAATGCCACTAAACCAAAACTTTCATATTCAGATGGTAATAAGAATAAATCGCTCACTGCTAAAATATCTTCCATCTGCTCTTGCTTACCTAAGAAACGTACATCCGATTCGATACCATACTGTCTAGCTAAATCCTCAGCCATGGGACGTTCTGGGCCATCACCTACCATTAGTAATTTTGAAGGCGATGCTGCGTGAATATTTTTAAATATCTCCATCACATCATCAATCCTTTTTAATTTTCTAAAGTTAGATGCATGCACCACAATTTTTTCGTCATGTGCCGAGACTACTTTTTTAAATGCAGCCAATGGCTTTTTATTGAATCTTTTTAAGTCCACAAAATTATGAATCACTTCAATCTCCTTTCGGATCTCAAAATGTTTTAATGTTTCTTGCTTTAAGTTTTCGGACACTGCAGTAATCGCATCACTTTCGTTGATCGAAAAAGTCACGACTGGTTCGTAGGTTTTATCACGACCAACTAGTGTAATATCTGTTCCATGCAAAGTAGTAATGACTGGCACCAATCTGCCTGTTTTTTGTTTTACAATTTGCTTTGCAGTATAAGCTGCAGATGCATGTGGGATCGCATAGTGTGCATGAATTAAATCCAGGTCATGGTTTAAAATGACATCTACCATGGTGCTGGCTAATGCTAATTCATAGGGTGGGAAGTCAAATAGGGGATAAGTTGGAACCCTTACCTCGTGGTAAAAAATATTTTCGTGAAAACCATTTAAACGCACGGGTTGTTGGTAGGTAATAAAATGGATTTCATGTCCTTTATCTGCTAAAGCTTTTCCAAGTTCTGTGGCTAGGACACCACTACCACCAAAAGTAGGATAACAAACTATTCCAATCTTCATTTTGAGCTATTGTGACTACAAAGAACAACTAAATAATCGATAAAATTTAGTTATATTTAATAAATTATTTGAAAGTTAAAACAAGCACATTATGCGTACAATTTTCCTATTCCTTTTTGCCCTTCCATTGATGGCACAGGCGCAATCAAAGACAGACAGTACAACTATTAAAATGATGTCCGACGAGATCATGAGAAATGGTAAAGCCTATGACTTATTAAGAGAGTTAACCAAGTCCATTGGTGGCCGTTTGGCTGGCTCTCCTCAACAACAAAATGCCGCTATCTGGGGCAAGCGACATATGGAATCATTTAAGCCTGATCAAGTTTATATGCAAGCATGTAAAACACCCAATTGGCAAAGAGGTGGCAAAGATTTTAGCGCAGTGGTTGCTGCCGATGGTAAACCATTGATGGATAAATTAGAAGTATTTGCTTTAGGAAATTCTTTATCTAGTAATGGATTGGTTGAAGCAGAATTATTAGCAGTTGCTAATTTTGATGAACTAGAAAAAAGAAAAGACGAAGTAAAAGGAAAGATTGTTTACTACCATAGTCAATTTGATCCTACAACAATTCAAACATTTAAAGCATACAGTGAATCAGGTGTGTATCGCCGATCTGGCGCAAGCAGAGCTGCTAAATATGGTGCAGTAGGTGTGATGATCCATTCTTTAAGTACAGCGCCAGATAACGCACCACATACTGGCACAATGGTTTATGACGAAGCATATCCAAAAATTCCTGCTGTGGCCCTTGGTCCGAATGATGCTAAAAAAGTTTGGAATCAATCAAGAAATAAACAATTGCGTGTGCAAATGCAAACCTATGGTTTCTTTTTGCCTGATGCAGATGAAAACAATGTGGTGGCAGAAATTAAAGGATCAGAATTTCCAAATGAAATCATCACTGTTGGTGGTCACTTAGATAGCTGGGATGTAAATGAAGGTGCACACGATGATGGTGCAGGGATTGTTCAAACAATGGAAATTTTACGTACCATGAAAGCATTGAACTATCAACCTAAAAGAACCATACGTTTTGTGTTATTCGCGAACGAAGAGAATGGAGGAAAAGGTGGTGCTAAGTATGCAGAGCTTGCCAAACAAAATAATGAAAAACATATTTTTGCATTAGAGAGTGATGCAGGTGGATTTACACCAAGAGCGATTGGTATTAGTGCAACAAGTCCTGAGCAATTTAAAAAATTCCAACAATGGGCGAGTTTATTAAAGCCTTATGGAACAGAGATTACAGCTGGTGGCGGTGGAGCAGATATTGGCCCGTTAAAGAATGTGAATGCCTCTATCGTACTTGCAGGATTAGTTCCAGATAGCCAACGTTATTTTGATATACACCATGCTAAAACAGATGTATTTGAAAATGTAAACAAGCGTGAATTGTTATTAGGTGCAGTGAATATGGCTGCGGTGATTTATTTAATTGACCAATATGGAACGAATTTATAAACTTATCATCTTCATTTAAAATATAGCAACCCCTCGTTCTCAAGCGGAAAGAACCGATATCGATCTCGAGGTTCTATATTTTAAATTAAATGTTCAAGCATTAAAAAAGCCCTTACGATTTGTAAGGGCTTTTTTAGTATCGATAGCATCAAATTATCTAGACAAGTTCATAGAACGCTCTTTGTACAATGTTCTGAAATAAGGATCACGTAGGTCTTTGATAAAGCGGATGGCTTCTCCCGTGCTCTTCATCTCTGGGCCTAATTCTTTATTCACGCCTGGGAATTTATCAAAACTAAATACCGGTTCTTTGATCGCGAATCCGTCTAGTTTTTTATCCATCGTAAAGTCCGTTAATTTATTGGCACCCAACATGACCTTGGTAGCAATGTTTAAATAAGGAATCTGGTATGCTTTTGCAATAAATGGCGTTGTTCTAGATGCTCTTGGGTTGGCTTCAATCACATATACTTTATCGTCCTTGATGGCAAATTGTATATTGATCAATCCCTTTATATTTAAAGCACGTGCAATTTTTTCGCTGTAAAATTCCATGGTAGCGACAATCAATGGTGTTAAATTAAATGCTGGTAATACTGCATTACTATCTCCACTATGAATACCTGCTGGCTCTATATGTTCCATCACACCCATCACATGAAAAGTCTCGCCATCAAAAATCGCATCTACTTCTGCTTCCTGACAACGATCTAAGAAATGGTCAATTAATATTTTATTTTCTGGGATATGCTTTAAGATACTTACGACTGCTTTTTCTACTTCTGCATCGTTGATCACAATACGCATTCTTTGTCCACCAATTACGTAACTTGGTCTAACAAGTACTGGGTAACCCACTTTGTTGGCTACTTCAATCGCTTCATCGGCTGAATAAGCTGTTCCGTATTCTGGGTAAGGGATTTCTAATTCTTTCAATAAATCACTAAAGCGACCTCTGTCTTCTGCGATATCTAAACTGTCAAATGAAGTACCTATGATTTTGATGCCACGCTCTGTTAAACGCTTAGCTAATTTTAATGCTGTTTGTCCACCTAATTGTACAATCACACCTTCTGGTTGTTCTAGTTCAATGATCTCCCATAGGTGTTCCCAAAAAACGGGTTCGAAATATAATTTATCAGCCATGTCAAAATCGGTAGAAACAGTTTCTGGATTACAGTTCACCATAATCGCTTCGTATCCTGATTCTTTCACCGCTAATAATCCATGTACACAACAATAATCAAATTCAATACCTTGTCCAATACGATTAGGACCGCTTCCTAAAACAATGATTTTCTTCTTTTTCGATTGGACCGATTCGTTGGAGGTAAGATTGTTGCTCATGGGTATAAAATTGGGCAAAAATACATTAGCCAAAGCATTTATCCGAATTTTTATAAAATGGTTTTCCACCAACTTTACTTATTTCACGATACAAAGCTCATCCCAGCGGGTGGTAAAGCGTTTGCTTCTTTTCTCGCTGCGCATTTTCCAGTTTTTCTGCGTCCCGCTGGTGCCAAATTTGAGCACATCGTTGCGGTAGGCGGCGTTCATATTGTCAATCACGTGCATGAGCTTCTTCTTTTTCGTATCAATAGGGGCGACGAATAGATTGGTTTGCAAGGCACTATCGGGTACGAAGCCGCTGAGGATCACACCGGCTTTCTTATAGACTTCGCCCTTTTCGTAGAGGGATTTGCCAATGGCGACCACCGCTTTGATCAGGTCGGGGGTACTCTGGGTGGGATTGTCTAACTGGGTATAACCACTCACTTGACGGCCCCGGCTATAGTAGGCAGCATCTAATTGAATAGGGGCTTTTTTAAGTAAGAACACAGCGATGCCCGTGGCCGCACTATGTTGCCTTCTTAATTTTTCGGCGGCCCTGGTGGTATAAGTGGCGAGGGCTTCTTCTATTTCCTGCCAGTCGGTGACGTTGCGTCCAAACATGCGCGTGGTAGCAATCATTTTTTTTTCTGTTCTCGGGGCTTGCATGCCATGGCTTTTAAAACCTTTTAGTTCGCGTATCAAACGCATCCCCACCACGCCACCTAAAAAACGTTTACCCCAACTGAGGTCTTTGATGCTTAATGTATAAGCTGTATTGATCCCATATACTTTTAGTTTTTCACTATAACTAAAACCCACGCCCCAAATATCTTCTACAGGCGTTTGTTGCAATGCCGCCTGTATTTTTTTAGTGGTATCCAACACCACGATACAATTGGTTTTAAGTTTATTTTTTTTCGCTAAACGATTGGCTACTTTGCTCAATACTTTATTGGGTGCGGCACCAATTGAAACAGAAATACCTGTCCACTGTTCAATTTTATTTTTGAGTTCCAAACAAAAAGAATGAATCTCTTCTGTAGGCAGGTGAGAGAGGTCTACAAAAGCTTCATCCACCGAATACACTTCTACATGACCCGGTGGTAGCAATAGTCTCATGGTTTCCATCACACGCCAACTGAGGTCACCGTATAGATGATAGTTAGAAGAAAAAGTAGTGACGCCATTTTTTTCAATCAAATCCTTCGCCTGAAAATAGGGGACAGCCATCGAGATGCCCAATTGTTTTGCTTCATCTGTACGCGACACAATACAGCCATCATTATTGCTTAATACAATAACCGGACGGTGTTGTAACTGTGGCTGAAAAAGTCTTTCGCAGGAACAGTAAAAACTATTGCAGTCAACAATGGCTTGCATTTTTTAAAATTAAGAATAAGTATAAATGTGCTAGGTAAATCTTACAAAGCGTGAATCACAAAAGTGACGATCCCCCAAGTGCTATAGTCCGATAATTGCGCCACTTGAATAC
>JBILIU010000116.1:0-3860 GCA_044368905.1 Sediminibacterium sp.
TCAATTGATCGCACAAGAAGGTAATTATGCAAAAGGAATACAGGCCAGAATCATTAAGCAGGTTCGATCAGATAAATCAGGAAAATTCAAATTAAGGCTAGCTCCTGGTAAATACACCATTGTATTGGGCTATCAGGAGGGGATCTATATTCCATTTTTCTCAGGCAACACAGGGGTGGCTTTTGTAGAAGTGTCCAGGCATCAATTCCAAGAAATTGATCTAAGGATCATCGCTTCGTCCATGGATTGATTGTATCTTTGCGAACTGAACTATGAATGAGCAATCTTTGTTTGATCGGTACGATGTATCCCCCCTACTAAAAAAAATAGTAGATGGGATTGCTATGTCTGGTGCTGCAAATGCACCTTTTCAAGTGCACTTACAAAACCTTAACGGATCTTCGCCCGTATTTGTTTTACAACATATTTTCACAAATCCTCAAACAGCTACCTACAATCATGTGATTGTATTAAATGATGCCGAAGAAGCAGCTTATTTCTATAATTCAATCGAGAGCATCACTGGTGCGATGGACTTATTTTATTTTCCTTCTTCATTCAAAACAAGTCAAAATTTTAACCTGCTCAATCCTTCTCATGTAATGTTGAGGACGGAGGCTTTGACGAAATTGTCGATGGGGGGTAATAAGAAAATTGTGGTGACTTATCCGGAGGCATTTTTTGAAAAAGTGATCATGCCTAAAACCTTGCAAGAAAACATCATTCAAATCAAAACCAATGACACACTTGGCTTAAATGATTTAATGGAGCGACTTATTCAGTATGGGTTTGAGCGAACTGATTTTGTGTATGAGCCAGGCCAATTTGCACTTAGAGGAGGGATTTTTGATATCTATTCATTTGGTAATGAAAAACCATATCGCGTAGAATTATTTGGAGAGGAAGTAGATAGCATTCGTTTATTTGATCCTGCAACGCAATTGAGTGAAAGAAAATTATTACAAGTAAATATCATCCCCAATGTGACCACGCAATTTGAGGATACCATTAAAATTCCATTCATGGAATTTGTGCCAGAGCGCACGGTTGTCTGGTTGAAAGATTGGACCTTGATTCAACAAAGAGGCAATGATCAAATGGATGCATTGGAGGCATTTTTATTGCATGCACCCATCCTTAAAATAACAGATGATGCAGACGCGCATAAAAAAAATACAGACAAAGATGATTTTGTTTCTGTTGAAAAGGTCATAGAACAAGTATTCAATAAACCGATTATTGAATGGGGGTTTCAGGCAAATTTAACCAAGCAAAAATTAGCTTTTAGCACGCAGGTGCAACCTAGTTTTAATAGACAGTTTCAATATTTAATTGCCAATTTGCAAGAGTATGAAAAGAAAGGGTATGATTTGTTTTTATTTGCTGAACAAGCCAAACAATTAGAACGCTTACATGCAATTTTCACCGATTTAAAAACGGATATTCAGTTTACGCCAATCGTAAAAAATATACATGAAGGTTTTATAGACCATGATCATAAAATGGTTTGCTATACAGACCATCAAATTTTTCAGCGATACCATAAATACAAAGTCAAACAAGCGTATAGCAAAAACAAAGCCATCACGCTTCGTACTTTAAGTGACTTACATCCTGGTGACTATGTGACCCATATAGATCACGGCGTTGGCGTGTACAGTGGACTGCAGAAGATCGAAGTGAATGGTATGATGCAGGAAGCAGTAAGGATTATTTATAAGGATAGTGATATATTATATGTGAATATAAATTCACTGCATAAGATTTCAAAATATACAGGAAAGGAAGGCACGCCGCCAAAAGTAAATAAGCTAGGATCGGATGCATGGGTGAAATTAAAGGATAAGACCAAGGCAAAAGTGAAAGCGATTGCTTTTGATTTAATTAAATTATACGCACAAAGAAAAGCACAAACTGGATTTGCTTTTACGCCTGACAATTATATGATGCATGAATTAGAAGCATCTTTTATATATGAGGACACGATTGATCAAGCGAAAGCCATTGCGGATGTCAAAAAAGACATGGAAGCTCCGGCGCCAATGGATCGTTTGGTATGTGGGGATGTTGGTTTTGGTAAAACAGAAGTGGCTATTCGAGCAGCCTTTAAAGCAGCTATAGATGGAAAGCAAGTGGCAGTGTTGGTTCCAACGACCATTTTAGCATTTCAGCATTTTAAAACTTTTAAAGAAAGACTTAAAGATTTCCCTATCGAAATTGATTTTTTAAATCGATTTAAATCTGCTGCACAGAAAAAAGAAACGATTGCCAAAGTGAAGGAAGGTAAGATTGATATATTGGTAGGGACGCATGGAATTTTAGGGAAGGAAGTGCATTTCAAAGACCTTGGTTTAATGGTGATTGATGAAGAACAAAAATTTGGTGTAGGCCATAAAGAAAAATTAAAGACATTAAGGACCAATGTAGATTGCTTGACTTTGACTGCCACGCCCATACCAAGAACCCTGCATTTTAGTTTAATGGGCGCAAGGGATTTAAGCATTATCAATACGCCACCAGCCAATAGACAACCCATTCATACCGAGGTGCAAGTTTTTCATGAGGATCTTATTAGAGAATCAATCTACTTTGAAACAGAAAGAGGTGGGCAAGTATTCTTTATCCACAATCGAGTACAGGGATTGGCAGAAATGTGTGCGATGATCCAAAAGCTTTGTCCTGATCTAAGCATTGGATTTGCCCATGGACAATTAGAAGGACATCAGTTAGAAGAAAAAATATTTGACTTTATCGAACGCAGGTATGATGTATTGGTTTGTACGAACATTGTGGAGAGTGGGGTAGATATTCCAAATGTGAATACCATTATCATCAATAATGCACATCAATTTGGATTGAGTGATTTACATCAATTAAGAGGCAGGGTTGGACGAAGCAATAAAAAAGCATTCTGTTATTTATTGGCGCCGCCAATGAGTACATTGCCAGACGATTCGCGTAAAAGATTACAAACTTTGGAACAATTTAGTGAATTAGGTTCTGGTTTTCAAATTGCTATGCGCGATTTGGATATTCGAGGTGCAGGTAATTTATTGGGAGGAGAGCAAAGCGGTTTCATGGCAGAGATTGGATTTGAAATGTACCAGAAAATATTAGCAGAAGCCGTGCGCGAATTAAAGCGTTCCGATTTCAAAGATTTATTTGTAGAAGAAATTAGTAAGCAAGATGATTTTGTGCAAGACTGTACGATTGATACCGACTTAGAGATCATGATTCCAGATGTGTATGTAGAAAGTATTGGAGAAAGACTTTCTTTATATACAAGATTAGATCAGACTGCTGATGACGCTGAATTAGAAACAATGAAGTTGGAATTAATAGATCGTTTTGGTCCAATGCCAAAACAAGTTGCAGCGCTATTCACGACCATTCAATCAAGAAGCGTTGCCATTGCACTAGGTTTCGAAAAAATGACATTGAAGGAAGAGACCTTAAGATGTTTCTTTATCAACAGACCAGATTCCCCTTATTATGAAAGCGCCATTTTCAAAGGCTTGTTAAGCTATACGCAAACTGCCATGAACAATGCACATTTTAAGCAAGTTGGAAAAACCTTTATCTTAATTATTAAGGATATCAAGAGCATGGAGCATTGCTTTGCTACATTGACAAAAATTCACCAAGGCGTTGTTGGGGTAGAGTAGTAAAAAAAATCGAGGCACTCGTTTATGGGGTGCCTCGAAAAATCATTTGAGAAGAAGACGCAAAAGCGTCTGATGGGTCTCACCCCCTATATTTCAATAGGGCTTCTTTATTCCTAAAAACCCTTAGTTGCTACACCATCAGCGATTGCTTTTAAAGCATTTGTTTCGCTCATGATAGCTGCCATTTTATTTCCT
>JBILIU010000029.1:0-14313 GCA_044368905.1 Sediminibacterium sp.
GTGGCCCCTATTTTTTATATGCATGGGTTGCTGGCGCTATTTTATCTTATGTGGACGCGATGGTTTGGAGCCAACTTGGAGCAGCATTGCCAAAAGCAGGTGGAAGTTTTCATTTTTTAAAGGAAGGATACGGTGGCAAATGGGGTAAATTAATGAGCTTTCTATTTGTATGGCAGACGATGATTCAAGCCCCATTGGTGATTGCATCTGCTGCCATTGGTTTTTCACAATATGCGAATTACTTTTTTCATTTAAGTTTTATACAAGAGAAATTAGTGAGTGGCGCTGTGGTGATTTTAGTGATTAGTTTACTCTATCGAAATATCGAATCCATTGGAAGGATCTCTGTGCTATTATGGGTGGGGGTGATCACAACGCTTTTGTGGATTATTTTTGGCGGTATTGCACATGGTAATTTTATGGAACCGATTTTGCATATCAATGATGGCCTAAAAATCGAATACGGACTAGTTGCTGCACTCGGATTTGCAAGCGTCAAAACAGTCTATAGTTATTTAGGTTATTACAATGTCTGTCATTTAGGTGCAGAAATTAAAAATCCAACCAAGAATATTCCAAGAAGTATGTTTATTTCTATCACAGGCATTTCTATTTTATACTTGGCCATGAATATAAGTGTGGCAAGTGTATTACCATTTGAAACCATCGTGAATAGTAAGTTTGTTGTGAGTGACTATATCAAAACCTTATACGGACAAAATGCTGGGGCGATTGCCACTGTGCTTATTTTAATGGTGGCATTTGCTTCTGTCTTTTCGGCCACGCTTGGTTATAGCAGGATTCCTTATGCTGCTGCACAGGATAAATCATTTTTCGCCTTTTTCGCCAAAGTACATCCTAGATTACATTTTCCGCATCGCTCCTTGTTGGTATTGGGTGCGATCGCATTTGTATTTAGTTTACTGTTTAGATTAAAGGAAGTGATTGATGGCATTTTGGCCATGCGTATCATGATTCAATTTATTGGTCAAGCCATTGGCTTGTTGATTTTATATAAAAGAAAAGGTAGCGGATTTTTCCCTTGGAAAATGCCCTTCTTCCCTATCCCTTTATTTATCGCCATCCTTATTTGGGCAGCTATATTTTATTCCACCGGCCCCAAGATGATGTTAAGTGGATTGATTGTAACAGGATTAGGATTGATCGCTTTTACTCTTGCCACTCGTTTTGGATGGATTCACAAAGCTAGTGAGGAGTAAGCCCATCACAATCCCAATGATCAAACCAACTTTTACATTTTTGAGCATCCAACCAATTCCTAGTCCAATGACCAGCAGCATAAAAAAACTTATTTTTCTGCGATGCTTCATTGCTTATAATTTGGATAGGTTGCGGTAATCCTATTTATTGGCCGTGTAAAAAAACTGCATTGGTTAAAATTAATTTTCCACCTTCCCAGAAATTTCTGAAAATTGGATCATCTGCCATATAAATAATTTTACCAGCACCAATTTGTTTTACACCCAATAAAACACCTTCCTCTAATGCAGCTTTCGCTTTCACACCAGCAAAGCCAGTAATATAACTATCTTTCTTAAAGCTACCTACATTCCAAGCAGTACTTGAAGGCTCGTACAAAACAATATCTTGCTTTAAACTAAAATATGTGCCATTGGTACCAAAACCCAAAGGATGGGTTTCGTCCATATAGGTTTTATAGATAGCACCTGGTATCGAACTTTTTAAGGATTCTTTTTCTCTATCCGCATATTTCAGAAGTTTTTGTACAGAAGGTTTTTCATCTTTAGCATTTTCTTTTATGCGAATACCCCAATCAGCATTGGAAGCCAAAGTGCTCGCAGCATTTTCTAAAGCAATCAATACACCACCTTTTCTTACAAATGCTTGAAGCTTGTCTGTGTTTGATTTTGAATTCAAATCTCTGTATTGTCCATCTGGTGCAATCAACACATCATAACGGTCTAAATCAATTCTACTAAGTTGCGCATAGGTTAATTGTGTGATTGGATAATTTAATTGTTGCTCAAAGAAGCTCCATACTTCCCCAGCTGATAAAGCAGCTACATATTCTCCAGTTAACATGGCAACTCTCGGTGCGTGGTTGATGATTGGAATATCTGGTGAGCCAAAATCAGCACCTTTTTCTGCGTATCCTGTATTCACCGCAACAGCTTCAATATTTAGACTGCTACAAACTGATTTTGTAATATCACTCCAATTAGCCTGATTACTTGTTTTAAGCACAACTAAAGTACCAATCTCATAATTTCTACCATTCATAGTGAAAGCCTTTTCGGCATAGCGCACTTTCACATTGTGCTTTAATAATTGCGCCAAAGCTTTAGCAGTTGCAAAAGAATGATAAGGTATAAGATAGCCATATGCACTTGTAGTGGCCGCAGGAGCAACTACATTAAATCCTGGTTCAATAGCCATTGCTTGCTTTGAAGCAAATCCATGCACACCATAAGCATAAGGCAATGCCCATGCAGTAATATCATAGGTATTTGAATCATTTACTTGAGTAACTGGCTCTAATAATACACGTGCTAAAACACTATGTACTTGATTTACATTCACCGCCAAAGTATAGCCTTCATTGACAAAATCAGCTTCTTTTTTTGTGTAGTAATCAAATGCCTTGAATTTTGCATCTGTCTCTTTTAAAGTACCAAACTCAATATTGTTCTTCTTTAATAAGTTCGCTAATCCTTCTAATTGATTTGCATTTTTAGCAGTCATGATAAAAGTTTTGAAATCCGAAACTGTACCTTGACGACTATCAGCAAAATATTTTTTAAAATTCTCTAATAGTGGTGTTCTATTCGCCGAACTAATTTCGATGGTAGATAAACTTGTTGTAAAATGATGCGTCGCTCTTGCTACTAATGTAACAGTGTCACCACTATTGTCTTCTACCCCTAAGCCTGCACTAATTCCTCCTTGCTCATAGGTCATACCGATTGCTCCATTGTACATTGGATAGGTATCTCCATAAGATGGATACAAAAGGTCAAATCTTTCTTTGGTAAAGAATAACCAATTGTTTTTGTCAAAATATTTTGCATGGTTTTTTCCAATTTGATCTTGGAAAGATTTTTGCCATGGCGTCAACACGTCATGCAATGGTTCTGCTGCAGGCGCAAAATAATAAGGCGCGTTGTACCCTTGTTCATGAAAATCGACATGCACTTGAGGGTACCAGCTTTGATAAAGTGGTATTCTTTGTTGTGTCTCTTTTTGTGTTTGCCAAGCCCAATCTCTGTTCAAATCAAAATTATAATGATTGGTTCTTCCCGCTGGCCATGGCTCCATATGCTCTCTTGCTGCTGGGTCGGTATTGTAGGTTGATCCTACTGCATTATTATACCAGTTCACATATCTGTCACGACCATCTGGATTGATACAAGGATCAATCATCACCACTGTATTTTTTAACCAATTTTTAGTTTCATTGTTGTTTGGATCCACTAAAGCAAACAAAGTCAACATCGCTGCCTCAGAAGATGCTGGTTCATTACCATGCACGTTGTAACTTAACCAAACAATACCAGGTTGATTCAAATCTTGCACGGTACCTTCCACTAGACCAAGATTGTGTTTTCTGATTTGCTCTAAATTTTTAATATTTTCTGCAGTTCCAATCGCTGCAACCATTAAATCTCTCCCTTCATTGGTTTTACCATATGGAATGAGTTTTACCATATCAGATTTTGCAGCCGCAATTGCTGTAAAATAATTGACAATTTGATGGTGTCTGGTAAAGCGTGTGCCCACTTTATAACCCAAAAATTGTTCTGGACTAAGTACTTGAGCAAATAATGAAAATGGAAGGATAAATAAACTTACCCACAAAATGGATTTAACCACAGATTTTTGTTGCATAAATTGGATATTAATAGATCTTAAAAATAGGCATTTTAGGGCTGCTTTAAGGCCGTAATGATAGATAGTTTTACACAACCCTACGCATGACTTGTTGATACCTAAATAATTAAGTAATTTAACGGTTCAATCTACCTACTATGAAACAGAAATTTCAGGTTTTTAGCCTCCTTTTCTTAGCCCTATTTCAATTAAGCAATACAGGAAATGCGCAGGAATTTTTTAAGCAACATCCTCAAATTAATCCATATCAATACACTGTCGTTAAGGAACAAGCCTTTCAAAAAGCAGCTGTGACTTCGGCCCATCCTTTAGCAAGTATGGTGGGTGCCGCAATAATGAAAGACGGAGGTAATGCATATGATGCTGCCATAGCAGTTCAATTTACCCTTGCAGTGGTCTTTCCCGCAGCAGGCAATATTGGCGGGGGTGGATTTTTATTGTCTAGAAACAAAGCAGGTGATTTAATGGGCATTGACTTTCGTGAAGCAGCTCCAGGTAAAGCACATAGAGATATGTATTTAGATGAAAAAGGCAATCCTATAGAAGGCATGTCTAAATTAGGCGCATCTGCGTCTGGTGTTCCTGGTAGTGTTGCAGGCATGTTTAGTGCGCTACCATTTGCAAAAATGACCATGAAACAACTTTTACAACCAGCCTATGAACTAGCAGCTAGTGGATTTGTGATCACAGAAAGTGAAGCAAGAAGTTTAAATGCTGAGCGAAAAAACTTTATCAATCATAGCGCGCAAGCATCTGCCTTTACAAGAAAAGAAAATTGGAAAGCTGGTGACACTTTATATCAACCAGAATTAGCTGCAACCATCCTTCGTATTCAACAAAAGGGTAAAGCCGGATTTTATGAAGGTGAAACTGCCGATTTGATTGTCAAAGAAATGAAAAACAGTAAGGGTGTAATTAGTTTGGAAGATTTAAAAAATTATAATCCAAAATTTAGAAAGCCGATTGAATTTGATTATAGAGAACATCATATCATCAGTTTTGCACCTCCATCAAGTGGTGGTATTTTAATTGCACAAATGATGCAAATGATTGCCCCATATCCTTTAACTGCAATGGGTGCAAACACATTTGAATCAGTGAGCTTAATGGTAGAAGCTCAAAGAAGAGCTTATGCTGATAGAGCAGAACATATGGGTGATCCAGATTTCTGGAAAGTACCTACTACTACGCTAACAAGTAATGCTTATGCACAGGAACGCATGAAAGACTACCAGGAAGGTGTCGCAGGAAATAGTAAAATGATTCAAGCAGGTGTCGCAAAAGAAAGTGAAGAAACAACACATTTTAGTATCATAGACGAAGCTGGAAATATGGTCGCTGTTACCACCACGCTAAATGGTTCTTATGGCAATAAAACGATTGTTGGAGGAGCTGGTTTCCTTTTAAATAATGAAATGGATGACTTTAGTGTTAAGCCAGGTGTCCCTAATATGTATGGCGCGCTAGGTGGAGAAGCCAATGCCATTCAACCAGGTAAAAGAATGTTGAGTTCAATGACGCCTACGCTTGTGATAAAAAACAATCAACCTTATATCACCATTGGAACTCCAGGAGGTACCACCATTCCTAATCAAGTATACGAAGGCTTGGTGAATATCATTGACCATAAAATGTCTTTAAAAGCTGCCATTGATGCCCCTAGATTTCACCATCAACATATTCCTGATAACCTAACCGTTGAAGCAGATTTTCCAGAAAAAACAATCAACGCCTTAAAAGAAAAGGGATATATCGTTAATAAAAGAGGTGCATTTGGAAGAATGGATGGCATTATGATATTACCTAACGGGAACAGGGTTGCTGCAGGTGATAAACGAGGTGACGATAGTGTTGCTGGGTATTAATGTAATTATAATAAAAAAACAAAACCCCCTTGCTCAAAAATAAGCTCATTTATATTCGTGTGCTAGTAGCCAGTTTTGTTGGATTGCTTTTGCTCTCCTACTTACTATTACTTTTGCCAATTGTACAAGAAAAAATTGGTCAACGGATTGCTGCGAATTTTAGCCAATCCCTGGGCACTGAATTTAAATTAGAGGGTTTAAGTTTCTCTCTATTAAACAGGGTCGATATCAAAAATGTGCTTATCAGAGATCAACAAAAAGATACTTTGTTATTTGCAAAAACGCTTAAGTTAAGGGTGTCTGACTTGCTTTTTTCCAGCAAGGACCCAGTGCTTGGTTATATTGGTTTAGAAAAAGCAAAAATCTATTTGCACAGAAAAACGCCTATATGGAATTACCAGTTTATAGTAGACCATTTTAAATCAAATGATACGAGTAAGTCATCCAGCCAACAATTTGATTTAAAAAAAATAGATTTATCCAATTTTCAGTTCATCCAAGACGATGAGTGGATAGGCACTACAACAAAATTAGAATCAAAACACCTAATTGCTAATTTCAATCAATTTAAAGGCGACAAAATAGATATTGAAAAAATTATATTGGATAAACCATTTTACTACTATTTAGACAAGCCAGGATTAGCACCAAAAAGAAAAGAAAAAAAGTATCAGCCTCGAAAAAATGAAATGTATTTTAGTAAAAATGGCTTGAATATACTTGCTAAAAAAATTGAAATTGTACAAGGAAAAATATGGATTGAATATGGGTTTGGAAATCCTGTTCCTTATTTTGATGAAGCGCATATTCGAATTCAAAAATTAAATGCCACAATAGATAATGCCAATTTTTTGGCAGACACTATCAGCGCAAATGTTCAATTGTCCTTAAAGGAAAGATCTGGGTTTGTGATCAAAAAATTATCAACTAAATTTAGGATGACCCCAGAGATTATGGAATTTGCTGCGCTGTCATTAAAAACAAATAATAGCAGCATTGGTAATTATTATGCCATGGAATACAAGGATTTTATTTCAGACTTTAGGCAATACATGCACAAGGTAAATATGAAAGCAACTATTACTAAGTCTATCGTGGCTTCTGATGATATTGCTTTTTTTGCACCAGCACTGAATAATGTTAACCAACAAATTGCTACAAATTTCCGTTTCAATGGAACAGTGGATGAATTTAAAGTACAAGAACTAGGTGCACAGTATGGTCAGTCATTTGTGAAAGGAGATTTTTCAATGAAAGGGCTCCCCAACATGCAGCAAACAATGATTCAAGTGAATCAATTTAATGCTAAAACCAATATCCAAGATCTAAGCAGCTGGATACCTGGCATCAAAGATTTAAAGAATCTACCCCTAGAAACATTTGGCAATCTCTACTTCCAAGGAGATTTATCTGGCACTATCTATGATTTTATCACAAAGGGCAGTATTGCTACAGATATTGGGTCAGCAGTCACCTCCATAAGATTACAATTTCCAACTAACAGTGAACCAATCTACGAAGGCAATCTTGTTGCAACAAAATTGAATGCCGGCAAATTATTTAAAATGCCTTCTTTAGGACTTTTAAATTTTACTGGAAAAATTGCAGGTAGTTCTTTTAATCTAGATAAGATTAAAACCAATATAGAAGGACAGATTGACTCTATACAGTTCAATGGATATACCTATGCACAAATACAAACCAATGGTATCTTACAAAAACAGGCATACAACGGATCAATTAAAATTAAAGACCCCAATATTAATTTCATAAGCAATTTGGAGGTTGATTTTAAAGAGAACACCCCTTCTTTTAATGCAGTGGGTGATTTAACCAATGCCAATTTAAGTGCCCTACAATTTTCAAATAACCAAATTCAATTAACTGGCTTATTAGATGTGAATTTTTCGGGTTCCAATATCGATAACTTCATTGGATCAGCTAAATTTTACAATGGAAAATTAAAAAGTGCCACAAATACAATCAATTTTGATTCTGTATCTCTAAAGTCTACCATTGCAAAGGGCAATAAGCAAATCATATTGTCAAGTGACGATATACAAGCGAGCATATCCGGTAAATTCAATATCGATCAATTACCAAATAGTGTTCAATATTTTTTACAAGGTTATTTCCCAAATTATATCAAAAATTTAAAGGAAGCTCCAGTAAATCAACAATTTTCATTTCAAGTGAGCACTGCCTACTTTGAACCTTATATTCGAATTTTTAGAAATGAATTTTCTGGATTCAATAATATGTCCGTGAATGGCAATATTAATACAGATAAACAAGCCCTTCAATTAGAAGCAAAGATACCTTACGCACAATGGGATCATTATGCCATTTCAAATGGTATCATTGGAGGCAATGGTAATAAAGACAGTTTAAAATTGAACTTAATTGCCAGTGCATTTAATTTGACAGATAGCTTGAAATTAATTAGTCCAAAATTACGCGTCACTACTTCTAAAGACCAGTCTCTATTTAATTTAAATGCCGAAAGTAAATCTGCCCTTTCCTATATTTCGTTTGAAGGCAAAGTAAACACCTATACCGATGGACTTAGTGTACAATGGGCGCCTTCCTATTTCATTTTGAATGAAAAAAAATGGACGATTCAAAATAAAGGTGAAATTTCGATAAGAAAAAACAATACCTATGCCAAGCAATTTAGTATCTCACAAGGATTACAAAAAATTGCAGTTCAAAATCACCCAAATGACGCGAATGGATTACAAGTAAAACTCGAAGAAGTCATTTTAGGAGATATTACCAATCTATTTTTTAGTTACCCAAAACTAGAAGGTATCACAAATGCTACAATCAATTTAAATAAAATCAATGATCAATTCTCATTGAACATGAATAGTACCATTAATCAATTTAGTTTTAACTCAACCCTACTTGGTACTACCACTTTGAAAGCGGCATATGATGACAAAACAGGCATCGTGCCTTTTGATTTAAACTGTCCTAATAGTAGCTATCACTTAGCTGCAAAAGGCAGTTATGCTATCAAAGATAGCCTCAATCCATTGGATGCAACGCTCACGCTAAAAGAATCAGATTTTGGATTGATTCAAGAATTTATTGGAGGCGTGTTAACAGATTTAAAAGGAAAAGCGACAGGCGCCATTCATTTTGGTGGACGCATAGAAAATCCAGATTTACGAGGCCTAGCCACCATCAAAGATGCAGCATTCAAAGTAGACTATACAAAAGTCAACTATTTCCTATCAACTGCCACATTGCAATTTACAGATGAGGGTATCGACTTTGGCACGATTCAAGTGAAAGATAAATTGAACAGGGTTGCACAGTTTAAAGGTAAGATCCTACACCAAAGATTTAAGCACCTTGTGTACGATATGGATATGCAAAGTTCAAAAATTGAACTATTGAATACCGATGTCATAGATAATAGTAGTTTTTACGGACAAGCAGTGGGTAAAGCATCTATGACCATTCGAGGTCCCGAAGAAAATATTAAGATGTCTATCAATGCAGAAGTCAACGATAGTTCACATATCTATTTACCAAATGCAACAAGTAAAGAGACTGGTCAATCCGAATTCATCGTCTTTAAAAAACTAGGTAAGTCTATCATCAGTAATGCAGAGACACCAACTTATAATCTTGTGGTTGATCTTGATGTCAGTGCCGACAACAAAACTCAGATAGATGTCATTTTAGATGAGTTAACAGGTGATGTCATTAAAGCGGTAGGAAATGGAAGATTAAAAATCAGGGCTGGCAATATAGAACCATTGACCATGCGTGGTAAATACAATATTGAAAGAGGAAAATATGATTTTAATTTCCAATCATTTATTAGAAAGCCATTTGAACTCATCCCAGAGGCCGGTAACTTTATTGAGTGGACAGGCAACCCATACGAAGCAAATATCCATGTAGACGCAAGGTATACTGCAGAAAGAGTAAGTTTAAACGAATTGGTTGGGAACGCCAATTTTAGCAATGCAGTAAAATCATATCGTGGCAATGTCTTTGTGATTGCAGCATTAAGAAATAAATTAGCAAGGCCTGATATTCAATTTACTTTAGCCTTCCCTCCTGGTAATCCTATCAGCACAGATAACGAGTTCTCCCAATTTATTACAAGACTGGAACGTGATGACAATGAAATCATCAAACAGGTTTCTTTCTTAATTGTGTTCAATTCATTCGCACCCGTTGGTTTTAATTCAGGAAACAATAATAATGCCTATAGTGTGACGACCCTTGGAATCAATTCCATCTCTCAATTGTTAACCAAGGAAATCAATAAATCTGTTACTAATTTATTGAACAAATTGACAGGAGATCAAAGTCTGCGATTTGATATTGGCTCAAATGTATACAATAGTGGTAATTTATTGGATCCAACTGGGGCTGGCATTGCAATCAATTCCAATAAGATAGATCGCCAAAGGGTAAATCTGAAATTTGGCCGTAGCTTTTTTAATGACAAAGTGGTTGTCAATTTAGGAGGAGATTTTGACTTTAATTTAAGAGCCGCTTCGAGTATTGAAAATAATAATTTTCAGTGGCTACCAGATCTGAATATTGAATTCATCTTAACTAAAGACCGAAAATTGAGAGCCATTGTCTTTAACAGAAATAGTTTAGACATCATTGGTGGAAGCATGGGCAGAAGAAACCGTCAGGGGGTAAGTATCTCCTATCGAAAAGATTTCGAAGATTTTATTTTCTAGGTAAAATTGGAACTGGAATCTTTTGACAATTTTTAAATCGATACACATAAAAGTTTCTTAGTAACAGCCCCCTTTGTTTAATTTGAATTGTATCCGTCTTTCCCATTTTTTCGAAATAAGGCAGGATTAAATTGGTAGGATCAAAGGGTAAATTAGAAGGCTGAATAAAATAAGCATCCTGCCCTATTTGTAAACTAGGTTGGTCTTGATTTAGCCATGCAAATTTATGTACATCTTCAAGTGCTCCTATCGCAATCACTTGTTTTTGGATAGGTCTTGCTGTGTAGAATAAAATATGCCCTGCAGGAAACCATTTAGAGACTAAAATAGGCGCTTTGGCCTGCATTCCTCCTGCTGCATCTTGTTGAACTAGGGTCTTGAATTCTGCGCTAAATTGCATCCAGCCTGTTACATCATTGATTGGATTATACTCCCCTAAATTTTCTTGGCTTTTAGACCCTAATTGAACTGGGAATACATGCACCAAGCCTATAAAACCAAACACTAGTACTAAAAAAAAACCTAAAGCCCATTGAATTAAATTTGGAAAAAGTTTTTTGGAAACTTCAGACCAATACACTCCGGCTAATAAAAATAAAGCGATAAATCCTGGACCTGTCCAATGGGGCAATGTAGGATTAAACAAAGAGATACTCCAAAATAAGACAATCAAAGGAAGGCTAAGCCAAAGTAATAATGAAGCAATGACAGATCCCTTTTGATTGGATGTATTTTGATTAATAAAAATGGCTTTTGTTTTTTTGAATTGTATCAATGGAATCAAACAACTGATATAGACCAAAGGATTTTGATAAAAAAATTCTCCTGCAATTTGTTGTAAAAAACTTGCTACTTGAATACCTGAATGCAATACCCGCTTGGAATGAAATTTGTAAGTGATGAAATCATGCTCTATGTTCCAATACAAGATAGGTGTCAACGCTAATAATGTAATGAATACTGCGATGTACAGGAATGGCTGCTTAAGCGTTTTGATTTGATGGAACAATAAAAATCCTCCAAATCCAACCCATAAATACAATCCATGTACTTTACTTAATGTGGCTAGACCAATCAATGAACCTAAAAGAAGCCAGTTGAGTTTTGTAAATAAATGTGGCTTTACAACCCATTTTGTCATTAAATAAATACTTCCAGTAAAAAATAAAAGCTGAGGACTATCAGGCATAATAAATAAGCCTGCAATAATGCTTGTGTAAATAGAACAAGTATAAAGCAATGCTGCAATCCAACCTGCACGTTCGTTATGTATTAAAGCGCCTGTTCTAAAAATTATCCAAGTTGAGATGGCTGCTGCTAGGATACTTCCAAGACGCATTGACAAAGTGGAGACCCAATTTAAATTGAACGTGAAGATTTGTATCATCCAACCAACCATTGGTGGATGATCAAAATGGTTCATGTCTGGTTGCACTGCGTAAGTATAATAATAGACTTCATCATTGCCCAATTCAAGTAAAAATGACAATGCGATTTTTACAAAGATTGCAATTCCGATTAACCAGATTGTCTTTTTAGGATAATCTACCTTTGAATATTGCATGGACCAATAATTAAATTATGATTTACTTGCAGCTTGATCTACAAACCAAGTTGTAGCAAGATGATATCCCTTTAAACCTAAGCCAATAATGGAGCCAACTACTTTTGCAGAGACATGTGATATTTTTCTGAAATCTTCTCGAGCATGTATATTACTAATATGCACTTCGATGACAGGTGTTTGAATAGATGCAATAGCATCACCAATGGCTACAGAAGTATGCGTATAGGCTGCAGGATTTAAGATGATCCCGTCTTGGTTAAAACCATATTGTTGAATCGCATTCACAAGCTCCCCTTCTACATTAGATTGATAATAAGTGAAATTGACTTCAGGAAATGCTTGTTTTAATTGTGCCAAGCAATCATCAAAACTTTCGTTGCCATATATACCCGGCTCGCGCTTACCCAATAAATTTAAATTAGGTCCGTTGATGATTGTAATATTAAGCATAGTTCTGATTTTGTGATTTCTAATATTGAATTAGTTGGTCTTCATTAATGCAATAAAATCATCAAATAAATAACGGCTATCATGTGGGCCCGGAGTCGCTTCTGGATGGTACTGTACGCTAAATGCAGGACGATCTTTTAAACGAATACCTTCGATAGAATCATCATTTAAATTCACATGAGAAACCTCCACATTCGCATGTGCTTTAACGGCATCTGGATTCACCCCAAAACCATGGTTTTGTGTAGTGATTTCTGATCTTCCTGTGATCACATTTTTAACTGGATGATTCAATCCTCTATGACCATGGTGCATTTTAAAAGTAGGAATATCATTCGCTAAGGCCAACAATTGATGTCCTAAACAAATTCCAAATAATGGTTTTTTCTCTTCTAAAATTGCTTTAATTGTTTTCACTGCATAATCCATTGGAGCAGGATCACCAGGACCATTCGATAAAAAATAACCAGTTGGATTAAACGCTTTTAAAGTTGCAAAATCTGTCTTTGCAGGATGCACTCTTACATGTGCTCCTCTATCTACTAAGCATTGTAATATATGCTCTTTAACTCCAAAATCTAAAACCGATACTTTTATTTTTGAACTAGTATCTCCTAATTCATATATTTCATTCGTACTAACTGTGCTTGCTAATTCTAAACCATCCATGCTAGGCACTTTAGCTAATTGCGCTTTTAATGCATCTACATCTAAATTATCAGAAGAAATAATACAGTTCATGGCACCACTTGTTCTTACATGCGCCACCAATGCTCTCGTATCCAACCCTTCGATAGACACAATATTATTTTCAATTAAATAGTTATTCAAATTTCCGTCCGCTTGTGCACGACTAAATTTTTCTTCTAAGTTTCTTCCAATTAAACCATGAATTTTTACTGTCTTACTTTCTACATCTGTTGCTTTCACACCATAATTACCAATATGCACATTGCTCATGATAATAATTTGTCCTGTATAACTTGGATCCGTAAATACTTCTTGATATCCAGTCATACCAGTATTAAAACAAATCTCACCAGTAGTGGTTCCGATTTTTCCAAAAGCTTGACCATGAAAAACGTTCCCATCTGCTAAAACTAAAATTGCTGGTTGTGTGGCCATATAGGTAGGTTGATTTAATTGTTCAAAAATAGGCAAAAAAAAGGCAAGACCAAAGTCTTGCCTTATATGTAAAATGAATTAATTCATTATTCAGCTGTTGGCGTTTCCTCATTAGAGTCTTCTGAAGATACTTCAGCCTTTGGTTCAACCGGTGCTTCTTCTACAGGAGCTGCTTCAGCTTTAGCAGTGGCAGCTTTAGGGGCAGCAGTAGCTTTGCTTCTACGCGTCTTTTTAGCTGGTTCAGTCGAAGATGCGATTGAATTGCCATAAATTTCGTTGAAGTCTACTAATTCAATCATCGCTTTTTCAGCATTGTCACCTGGACGAATACCTAATTTGATGATACGAGTGTATCCACCTGGACGTGTAGCGATTTTAGGCGCCACCACTGTAAATAATTCTTTTACAGCAGCTTTGTCGTTTAAATAACTAAACACGATTCTGTGATTGTGACTGATTTCTTCCTTGCTAGCTGATTTCTTAGTCTTGGTAATCAATGGCTCAACGTATTTTCTCAAAGCTTTAGCTTTAGCTAAAGTGGTAACAATACGCTTGTGCGTGATAATTTGACAAGCTAAGTTCATCAATAAGGCTTCTCTGTGTGCCTTTTTTCTTCCAAGGTTGTTGTTTTTGTCTCCGTGACGCATGACTTTTAAGTTTTATCCTTACACCGTGTCAGGAATTGTAAGGTTTGAGCTTTCGCTCGTTTATAAATAGT